>CAZKER010000355.1:0-2616 GCA_964551845.1 uncultured Cyanobium sp. | reverse complement strand
CGCCGCCAGCACATGCCGGGCCCAGCCGCGGGGGTTCTTCATTCCCCGGCGGGTGCCGATCTGGATCAGGTCTTCGAGGGTGCTGGCGGTGGCCTGTTCGCGCTTGGCCTCGCGGCGCTGCACCTCCACCAGCTCACCCTCAACCGTCCGCAGCTCGCGGCGCTGCTCGGGGGCGAACTCATGGCCGCAGTCGGGGCAGACCTGCTTGGCGCTGGGCATCGCTGAGAAACAGCGGGGGCAGACGCGGACTGAGGGGGCGGCTTGGCGGTCGCGTTTCGTTCGCCCATCCAAGCTCCATTCGTGCGCCGTCAACGGATGCCCCAGCCGCGCGCAGTTCCCGACGTGATCAAGGATCAACAGATCAGCCTTCCCCGGTGCAATCCGCAGCCCCCGGCCGTTGCCCTGCAGCCAGGCCGTCAGGCTTGCGGTCGGACGCAGCCAGATCACCGTATCGATCTGCGGCACATCGACCCCGGCAATCCACAGCTGAGCGCAGGCCACCAGATCCAGCCGCCCCGCACGCAGCCCCCCCATGGCCTCGCGGCGCTCGGTGTCGTCGCTGTTCCCATGCACCGCCATCGCCCGAAACCCTGCGGATTTCCATTGCTTGGCTACCGCTTCCGCATGTGCCACGGTCGTGCAGAATGCAACGCCCCGCCGGCCGCTGCAGAGCTTCTTCCAGTGGCTCAGCGCATCACCTACCACTGCAGGCCGCGACATCACCGCACCAGCGGCGCCCTGGTCGAAATCACCGCCACGCTTACCGATACCTGATAGGTCAGCACCTGGCGGGGCGAAACACCGCACCGGGGCCAGCAACCCTTCATCGATCAACTCAGCCGTGCTGCAGGTCGGCACGATCAGATCGAACACCTCACGCAGGCCCCGACCATCTAGCCGCTGTGGTGTGCCCGTCAGGCCCAGCAGCAACGGCGAGCCAGCAGCGGCGATTACCTGGCGGTAACTGTTGGCGACGCTTAAGTGCGCCTCGTCAATGATGATCAGGTCAGGCCGTGGCAGGCCTGTTCGGCGCGCGGCTGTAGCGACACCAACCACCTGCACCGCCACGGAATAGTCCGCCGACCTGCCCGCCCTGATCTGGCCGTGGCTGATGCCTGCAGCTGTGAGCCTGGCGCTGGTGTCATCCAGGATCTCCTTGAGGTGCGCCAGGAACCACACGCGCTTGCCCTTGGCGACGGCCTGGCGGACGATTTCGGCAGCCGTCGCGGTCTTACCAAAACCGGTCGGCGCAACCAGGATCGGCGCCCGTGCCCCTGAGGCGTACGCCTGGCGTAGATCGGCTAGGGCTTGGAGTTGGCGGGGGCGAAGGTTGAGGGTCATGCTGGTTCCGCATCAAATAAAGGCAAGCCCGCCAAGAATTGCCGATCCTTGAGTTTGGCCGCAGTCATCACTTCAAGGCGGCGCCGCATGGCTTCCTGATGCCGATCAAAGGAGCTGCGCTCCGGCAATAAAGGAGGCAGTTCAAGCGGCAGCCCGTAGCACATTCTCAAAAAGTCTGACTTGTGCATTGGCTGAGTAATCGCAAAAGTTGTGCCACTTTTAATTGAGACACTTTGAAGCCGAAAAAGATGATTGCAGCCTGATCCAGTATCAAGATAAACAGGCCTTGATGCGCTTATCCAAATCTTGCGAGGCCTGCTCCATTGAAACTTTTGAGTTTTCAGGTCTTGATTAATCCAACTGCGTTTTTGCCGTTGCAGCGCCCAGGTTGAAGCGTCGACAACCCAAGTAAGCCCAGCGTAAAAGCTCTCTCGTTCCCTAACATCGTCCATTGACAGGAACGATCGTTGAAACTCAACTACCCCAATCGGGGTAACAACGTCAGCCCTGTGTCGCCCGATTGTGCATTCTTGCCAACGCGGTGGAAACTTTGCCTTCCATCCACGGTGCCACTCTGATTCAGGTTCTGACCAGGGGTCGCAGTCTTTGGCCTTGTGCGCCCAATGCCAGGAGACGATTTCGCCGCACTTGGCCAGTACTGATCCGTTACATGCTGGGCAGACGCCTGACGTGCCAGGAGTCGCCAGAGACCTGCCTTGGCCAGTATTAGCCCATCTCATCGACCAGCCTCTCATCACCTTCGCTGCTGTTGTCGTGGCGTTCAATAGTCATGCGCACGGCCTCCGTCAAGACAAATGGATCGTCAATGTCGATCAATAAAAGCCCTTGCTTGACAATCTCAAACGTTTCAAAAACATCAACGATTGCACCCCGCCACTTAAGCGGAATGCGCGACAAGGACTCTTCAAACTTTTCTCGTTGCTCAACTTTCTCGGCAATTTCAGCAAGCATCAGCGTTAATTATGTGAAAATAAATGCCACCACCGCCCGACTTGCTACCGCCCCAGATTTCAGCCGTAGGAACCAGCGGCAGTCCTCGATGGGACCGGACAGGCGAGAGGCCAGGTGCAACCCACCACCTAGTCCGGGCAGTGGCTGGCATCGTCAGGGAGCGGGGCTTGTGATGGTGGCTCGCGCATCCTACCCCTAGAGGTTCCGTTTCTGCACCCCTTATGATGCGGATTCACACCCCCGCCACCCATGCCCACTTGGCCATCGCCTGAAGGACGCTCCGCCATCACCCTTGAGCTGCGG
>CAZKER010000354.1:0-2356 GCA_964551845.1 uncultured Cyanobium sp. | reverse complement strand
AGGTACCGCCACGGCCAGGGCCGTCGCAGGGGAAGCGGAAGCCCAGATTCGCCTTGTCAGGAACGAGGCGGGAGCTGCGGGCATACAACACACCTTTCAGCAGGATCAGCACGGTTACGTGGATCGTGAAAGCGTGGATGTGGTGGACCATGAAGTCGGCCGTTCCCAGAGGAATCGGACCGGCGGCCACCTTGCCACCCACCGCTACAACCGTGCCGTTGAACACTTCACTAACACCCGCGAGGGCGTTTGGCGCAGTGCTACCGGCAGCAGCAGCGTGCAGACCCTGAATCCACTGCGCGAAGACGGGCTTCAGAGCAATGGCGGAGTCGCTGAACATGTCCTGGGGACGACCCAGGGCACGCATCGTGTCGTTGTGGATGTAGAGGCCAAAGCTGTGGAAGCCAAGCCAGATGCATACCCAGTTGAGGTGGCTGATCAGGGCGTCACGAGCCTTGAGCACCCGATCCAGCACGTTATCGACGTGCTTGGCCGGGTCGTAATCGCGAATCATCGCGATGGCGGCGTGCGCACCCGCACCCACAATCAGGAATCCCCCGATCCACATGTGATGGGTAAAGATCGACAGCTGGGTGGGGTAATCAATCCCGATATAGGGGTACGGAGGCATCGCATACATGTGCTGGGCCACGATGACGCTCAGCGAGCCGAGCATCGCCAGGTTCACAGCCAGTTGGGCGTGCCAGCTGGTGGTCATGAACTCGAAGAGTCCGTCATGACCATTGGGAGCAGGGAACAGCAGGGGATCGCCCTTCTGGCCCTGGAGAATCTCCTTGATGCTGTGACCGATGCCCCAGTTGGTGCGATACATGTGGCCGGCCACGATGAACAACACCGCGATCGCCAAGTGGTGATGGGCGATGTCGGTCATCCAGAGGCTGCCGGTCACCGGATTCAACCCACCTTTAAAGGTGAGGAAATCGCTGTAAGCGGCCCAGTTACCAGTGAAGAAGGCTGAGACGCCAGCCCCGAAACCGGGGAATATCTGGGCGATCACATCCTGATTCAGGAATTCGTGGGGCAGGGGAATGTCGGCATAAGTGGCGATGGTCTTGCCATTGAGCGCCAGCGGCTTGCCGGCGTCGATGGCCTCCATCAGCGCAGAGGTGGGCAGAGACACATGCAGAAGGTGTCCTGTCCAGGAGAGGGATCCCAGGCCGAGCAGGCCAGCCAGATGGTGGTTGAGCATCGACTCAACGTTCTGGAACCACTCGAGCTTTGGAGCTGCCTTGTGGTAGTGGAAGACACCGGCATTGAGCATCAAGCCGGCCATCACCAACGCACCGATGGCCAAGGCCATCAGCTGGGTTTCGTTGGTAATCCCCCAAGCCCTCCACACATGGAAAAGGCCGGAGGTGATCTGAATGCCGTGGAAGCCGGCACCCATGTCTCCATTGAGAATTTCCTGGCCGAAAATGGGCCACACCACCTGAGCCGAAGGCTTGACGTGCAGGGGGTCTGTCAACCAACCGGTGTAGTTGGAGAAGCGCGCTCCGTGGAAGAAGGCGCCACTTAGCCAGATAAAGATGACGGCCAGATGGCCGAAGTGGGCCGAAAAGATCTTGCGAGAGACCTCTTCAAGATCACTCGTGTGACTGTCGAAATCGTGAGCATTGGCGTGGAGGTTCCAAACCCAGGTGGTGGTTTTGGGACCTTTGGCAAGGCTGCGATCGAAATGGCCGGGCTTGCCGAACAGTTCGAAGGTGGCCGGAACTGGGTTCCGGTCGACCATGGCCTTCGCCTTTTCCCCACGCTCTGGTGGGCTGATGGTCATCGAGACGTTCCTCGAGGGACGGGATCGAGGTGGTGGGTCCACCCCTGGCAGACCGGAGGGACTGCCGTTGGGCCCCATGAACGGCCGGTGGCCGAGGCCTCCGGGAGTCATGGGCACCAGCCGGGAAGGGGGCCGCGAAAACGCGAAACCTCTTGCCACGGCTGGAGCTTTGGGCCCCAATTAGGGGACCGCTCGCCGAAGTATAGGGGTCGTTTCCGAGAGGTTTTGGGTTGCAGTTACAAAGGTTCAATCCCGGCGCTTCCCAGGCCAGCACTGGGCTTTACAGAACAGAAAGAATCATCAACTTCGGCCATCTTGGGGGCGATTTTTAATACTTAGAGGGAGACAAAAGCAGCCATCTCCCCCAGCTGTTTTCCCTGGGTGGCACCAGCCAGCAGAATGAGGCAACAACCAGCTGAGCAACCCAGCGTGGGCGCAGGCAGCGCAACCCATCCGGCTATCCCATGTCGCTCCGCCAGATGGCGGCAGCGACTGCTGACGATCCTGCTAGCGGCGGTATTGCTGCTGCCAGCAGGCTGCAATCGAGTAGCAGCCAGCCGC
>CAZKER010000353.1:0-3312 GCA_964551845.1 uncultured Cyanobium sp. | reverse complement strand
GCTATGGCGGCAACTCGCTGATGGCCAGCCTGCTTGTTTGTGGTCTATTGATCCGCTGCTCGCTGGAGGCCGGTGGTCTTGCCCCTACTCCTCGGCGCCGGCGCACCGCAGCTGCCCGATAGGCTGATTCCATGATCAGTTTTGGGCCCCAACTGGCCGATTGGGCCCGCAGCAGCGAAGCCCTGCTGCAGCACTCCCTGGCCAGCCCCACCCCCACCACCTTTGGGGTCGTGTTTGCTGGTGGCCTGCTCACGAGCCTGGGCCCCTGCTCCCTGTCGCTTTTGCCCGTCACCCTTGCCTACCTAGCTGGTTTTGGCGGCGCCCCCAACGTCAAACCAAGCCAGGCGCCCTGGCAGCGCAGCCTCAGCTTTGCCGCCGGCATCGTGGCCTCCCTGGTGCTGCTTGGCCTGGTTAGCGGCCTACTGGGCCGGATCTACGGCCAAATCCCCGGGCTGATTCCCACGGTGGTGGCTGTGCTTGCCCTGCTGATGGGCCTAAACCTGCTGGGCCTGCTCAAGCTGCCCCTGCCAGCAGGACCCGATCCTGAAATGTGGCGACGCCGAGTGCCGGCCCCCCTGGCTCCTCTGGCCGCGGGCCTAGCTTTTGGACTGGCCGCAACCCCCTGCACCACGCCGGTGCTGGCGGTGCTGCTGGCTTGGATGGCCCAAAACGGCAAACCCCTTGTGGGCATGTTGCTACTCACTAGCTTCGGAGCGGGTCAAGTGGTGCCGCTACTGCTGGCCGGCACCGCGGCCGCCAGCCTGCCGGGCTTGCTGAGCCTGAGGCGCCTGGGCCAATGGGTTCCCCCAATCAGCGGAGTGGTGCTTGTAACCACCGGCGCCCTGACCCTTGTGGCCAACTGGCGATGAAAGCCTTTCTGCGGGTTGTGGGCTGGATCTCTGATCTGCGGGTGGCGATCGTGCTGCTTTTGGTGATTGCCCTCACCAGTGGCGTCGGCACCGCAATCCCCCAGCGGGAACCCGCCGACCTCTACCACCGGCTTTACGACCCCCAACCGTGGCTGGGACTGCTGAACGGCGACGGGGTACTGGCCCTGCAGCTCGACCATGTGTATTCCAGCGGCTGGTTCCTGGGGCTGCTTGCCTGGCTGGCCCTGGCCTTGCTGCTCTGCAGCTGGCGCCGCCAGTGGCCCGCCCTGCAGGCTGCCCTGCGCTGGGTCGACTACCGCACCCCCCGCCAGCTCAGCAAGCTCAGCGTGGCCGAAACCTTTACTACCGACACCCCCAAGGCGAGCCTCGATCAACTGGCCGAGCTACTGCAGCGTCAGGGCTGGCAAATTCAGCGCCACGACGACCGCCTAGCCGCCCGCAAGGGTCTGCTGGGCCGGGTAGGGCCCCTGCTCGTGCACGCCGGGATGGTGGTACTGATGCTCGGAGCAGCCTGGGGGGCACTAGCGGGACAACGCGCTGAGCAATATCTGGCCCCCGGCCGCAGCCTGGAGCTGATGGACAGCCGCGGCAGCAGCAAACTCACCCTGGCCCTGGACGGCTTTTCAATCCAGCGCGATCCCGCCGGGCGACCTGAGCAATTCACTTCCAAGTTGCGCATCCTGGAAGGCGATGGCAGCGACGGCAGCCTGCTGAAGCAGGCCGAGATCAGCGTTAACCATCCGCTGCGCTTTAAGGGAGTCACCCTTTATCAAGCCGACTGGGCCCTGGCCACCATCAACCTGCAACTTGGCAAAAGCCCCCTGCTGGAGCTGCCGCTGCAGAGCTTTCCTCAACTAGGCGAACAGGTTTGGGGAATCGTGCTGCCCACCCGTCCAGATGGCAGCGAGCCGGTGCTGCTCAGCCTGGGCAGTGAACAAGGGCCGGTGGAGATCTACGGCGCCGACGGAATCTCATTAGCCCGCCTGGCCCCAGGCGGCGCAGCTGTGGAGGTGAAGGGGCTGCCGATCCGGGTTGAGAGTGTGCTGCCCGCCAGTGGCATCCTGCTGAAGCGGGATCCTGGCGTGCCACTTGTGTACGCAGGATTTGCGATCGCCCTGGCCGGCGGCGGCCTCAGCCTGCTAGCCACGCGTCAGCTGTGGGCAATTGCGGAGGAGCAGGCCGGTCAAGATGGCCAGTTGCATGTTGCAGGGCTCTGCAACCGCAATCTCACCGGCTTCGCTGCCGAGCTGCCCCAAATTCTCGCCCAGCTCTAACAAGCCAGCCGAGTGCCGTGGCTGACGCGCACCACGGTGTGAACGTTGCCGCGGGGGTGAAAATCAGCCTCCAGCTGCATCCACTGGGGATCGGTGGCAGCCACCAGATCATCCAGGATGCGATTGGCCACCTCTTCATGGGAGATGGAGCGGTCGCGGTAGCTGTTCACGTAGAGCTTGATCGCCTTGAGCTCCACCACCCGAGGGCCGGGCTGGTAGATCAGGCGCAGGACCGCAAAGTCTGGGTAGCCGGAAAACGGGCACTTGCAGGTAAATTCCGGCAGCTCGATCGACACCTCGTAGGAACGGCCGGGCCTCGGATTGTCGAAACAAATCAGCTCGGCTTCAGCGATGGCCCGCTCGCCATACAACGGCGTCTGGGTGAGGGAGGACGCGTTGGCGGAAGCAGAGCTGGAAGACATCGGAGCAAGGTGAGGAAAGCGGCTAATGCCACTGGCTGATCCTAGGAAAAGAGGCCGCGACTGCCGGCTGCTCTAGCCGGTAGCAACCGCTACGACGACCCCCGCAAAGCTCGGGCCTAATGGGCCTACTCCCTTCCATCGGCGGGGATTTCCTGAGAGACTTCCTATTCAGCCCGAGCTGTTCCCATGAAAAAAGTTGAGGCCATCATTCGTCCCTTCAAGCTCGAGGACGTCAAGGTCGCCCTGGTCAATGCGGGGATCGTGGGCATGACTGTGAGCGAGGTGCGAGGTTTTGGCCGTCAGAAGGGCCAAGTGGAGCGATACCGGGGCTCTGAATTCACCGTCGAATTCCTCCAGAAGCTCAAACTTGAGATCGTCGTCGACGACGACAAGGTCGACACCGTGGTGAGTGCTGTTCAAGATGCGGCCCGCACCGGCGAAATCGGTGACGGCAAGATCTTCGTGAGCACCATCGATTCGGTGATTCGGATCCGCACCGGAGATCGGGACAGCGGCGCCATCTGAGCGGCAGCCGCCCTTTTGGATGTTTATGCCCTGGGAGTCAAAGTGCTGACAACCAGGGTTTTTATTTGATCTGGGCTGATTGGCTCAGGGAATTGGCCTAGTGCTGGGGGGGCAGAGGAAAATTTTGCATCGTTGGGGTCCTGTTCAACAGCCTCAAAAACACCCCCTGCCACATCACCCATTCCGTCCCGCCCATCGCGA
>CAZKER010000352.1:0-3036 GCA_964551845.1 uncultured Cyanobium sp. | reverse complement strand
TGGTAGACGATGCGATCACCGTGATCGAGGGCACAGCGACGCGACGTGCCGAGGGGCTCACGGCCCTGCAGGCCGCCAAGGCAACGATGGCGGAGCTGTTCGGGGCGGTACTAGCCACTTCGCTGGTGCTGTTTGCCGTGTTTCTGCCGGTGCTGTTTTTCCCTGGCGCCACCGGAACGATCTACCGCCAGTTTGCGGCCACGATCTTGTTCGCGATCGCCATTTCCACCTTCAACGCGCTCACCTTCTCGCCGATGCTCTCGGCCCTGCTGCTCTCCCGCCAGGACCAAGAGCCCAGCCGCCGCACCTACACCATCGCCGGCGCGCTGCTCGGATACCTGTACGGCCTGCTGATCAGCGGTGGTGGCGTGCTGCCGGCCATAGGGATGCTGATCATGGCTGCGCTGCTTGGTTACGGCCTCAGCCAGGTGAGTGGCCGGCCTCTGCTGCTGCCAGCCTGTGGCGCCGGAGCCGTTGCGGGCCTGCTGTTCGCGGGGTTGAGCAGCCCGTTTTTGGCGCTTCTATGCACCGGCATCGGTGGCAGCGCCGGCTGGTTCACCCCCTGGATCTTCCAGGCTTTCAATGCTTTCTACGGCCGGGCTGAACGGGCCTACGACAGTGCCCTCAGCGGCGTGCTGCGCCATCGGGGCCCGGTGATGGCGGCCCTACTCGGCGGCATCGTGCTCACCGCGCTGGCCTTCAACTCCATTCCCTCCGGCTTCGTGCCGGTGGAAGACCAGGGCTATGCGATCGGAATCGTCCAGGCCCCAGAGGGCAGCTCCGATGCAATCACCGGCGCGATCAACCAGCGGGTGGCGGCGATTCTGGCCGAGGAAAAAGCGATCACGGCGGCCGCGGTGTTCAGCGGCGCCAGCCTCAGCGGCAATGCCCCAAACCGCGGCTTGTTCTTCTTCGGAACCACTAATTGGAAGGAGCGCAGTGCGCCGGATCAGTCGATGGAGGCGATCGTGGCGCGGTTGAACCGACGCTTCGCGAGCCTGCGGGAGGCTCGGGTGATCGCCATCCAGCCTCCCTCAATTCCCGGCTACGGCAATGCCGGCGGCTTCGAGTTCCAGCTGCTCGATCGCAGCGGCGGCGGCCTGTCGCTACCGCAGTTCTTCAAGGCCGCCGGCCGGCTGATTCAGAACGCCAATGCCCAGCCTGAGCTGAAGGGGGTGTTCACCCAGTTCAGCCCCGAGGCTCCCCAGATGCAGATCACCGTGGACCGCGCCCGGCTGGCATCGCTGGGAATCGACTTCGGCCAGGCGATGCAGACGCTCAGCCTCAACTTCGGCGGCGCGTACATCAACGACACCTTTCAGGAGGGCAGGGTCCGGCGAGTGTTTGTGCAGGCGGACGCTCCCTACCGCGCTACTCCGCAGCGCCTGGAGGATCTCTACGTGCCCAGCGCCAAGGGTCAGCCAGTGCCGCTGTCGGAGTTCATCAATATCAGCCCCTCCACAGGTCCGGCGGTAATTCCCCATTTCAACCTTTATCGCTCGATCAAGGTGGAGGGTGAAGCGGCGGCCGGACGCAGCTCCGGCCAGGCGATCGTCGCCATCCAGAAAGTGTTCGATCAGCTGGGAGTGAGCGGTATCAGCTCTGACTGGACCGGCCTGTCGCGGGAGGAGGTGAAGGCCGGGTCGCTGGCGATCGTGATCTTCGCCATGGGAATTCTGGTGGTCTACCTAGTGCTGGCAGGTCAATACGAGAGCCTCAGCGATCCGCTGATCATCCTGATGACGGTGCCTGCCGCCATGCTCGGTGCCCTGCTGTTCCTCAGCCTGCGGGGAGAGGTGCTCAACATCTACGCCCAAGTGGGTTTAGTGATGCTGATCGGCTTGGCAGCCAAGAACGGGATTTTGATCGTGGATCAGGCCAACCAGCGGCTGGCTGAGGGGAGGACTGCCCTGGAGGCAGCCCGTGATGCTTCGCGGGCGCGGCTGCGCCCGATCGTGATGACGGCGATCTCCTCCCTGTTCGGCTTCCTGCCCCTGGTTCTCGCCAGCGGCGCCGGCGCCCGCAGCCAGACCTCCCTGGGCACGGTGGTGTTCGGTGGCCTCCTGGCGGCCACGTTGCTCAGCCTGTTCGTGGTGCCGGTGTTCTACGTGGTGATGAAGAGCTGGCTAGGCGGTGCTCCCCCGACCGGTTCAGCTGGGTTGTCCGAGCTCACATCAGCCACGCCAGAGCCTGGTCCATGAACCGCGGCGCTGGTCCCCGATCGATTACACGCCGTGTGCTGACGACCCTGCTGGCTGGTGCACTGCTGGGGGCGGCGTTGGCGCTGCTGCTCCAGGCGGCCATTTCCCGCACGGCCACGCCGCTGTCTCCGGCGCGGGCTCTCTGGCAGCTTTGGCTGCTGACGTTTGCGGGGGGACTGTCCGGCTTTGCCCTCAGCACGGTTACGGAGCTGCAGGCCTCCAATCCGGATCCCGAATACAAGCGGCCCCGCCGGCGAAGGCCGCTTCGATCTCCCCTCATGCGCCGGCCACCTGCCCAGGGCGGCGGCTCAGACTCGGTGAGGGATTCTTAAAAGCGGAGCGGTTGCCTCTCTGGAATTAATCAGGGCAAGCAGTGGCCTAGGGAGCTCTTCATGGTTTGTGGGAAGAATGGCGGACCTACATGGTTTTCTGAGTGGTGAGCATAATGATCAACACCCCCATAACGGCAGCGATGTAGAGCATTCCCGCAACGGCGATCAACACGCAGATCATGCTTGCTGCCGCTGCACTATGCACTATGCACTACATAGCCAGAATCCACGGCAGTCAGACTAACGAAAGCAAATTAATTCAACTCCACAAAGTTTAAGCCCCATACCGAGTGATCCAGGCCAACTGCGTCGGCGCCAATGCCAATGCCCCGGAAGCTGGCCGGCCAGATGGCTTCCAGGCCGCACAACAATAAACCGGTGACCTGACTGACTAGACCAAAGATATAGCCAAGTAGGCGCAGGCCTCGGCCATGAACGCCACAAAAGACTTAAAAGAAGTAGCGCAGACCGTTAAAAAGGAGCTCAGCGATGCGGCTGATCAA
>CAZKER010000351.1:0-13898 GCA_964551845.1 uncultured Cyanobium sp. | reverse complement strand
ATGCCGTAACGCATCTTCAGCACCCGCCCCTGCAGCTCCGGCAGCTGCTCCAGCAGCGCACGCAGGTCACCCTTCAGGCACTCACCATCCACCCGCTCTTCTGGCAGCTCCGCATCTCCTGCCAGCAGGTCCAGCAATTCGGTGTCATCACCGTCTCCCACCTTTGTTTCCAGGCTCACAGGTTGGCGGGCACGGCACAGCAGATCCTTCACCTCCTCCTCTGGCAGCTCCACCGCTTCCGCCAGTTCCGTCACCGTCGGCGTGCGACCCAGCAGCTGGCTCAGTTCCCGCTGACCCTTCTTCAGCTTGTTCAGCGTTTCGGTGATGTGGATTGGCAGGCGGATCGTGCGGCTCTTCTCCGCAATCGCACGCGTGATCCCCTGGCGGATCCACCAATACGCATAAGTTGAAAATTTGTAGCCACGCGTTGGGTCGAACTTCTCCACGCCACGCACCAATCCGATCGTCCCCTCCTGGATCAGGTCCAGCAGCTCCATGTTCCGGCGCGTGTACTTCTTGGCCACGCTCACCACCAGCCGCAAGTTCGCCGCCACCATCCGCTCCTTAGCCCTACGGCCCGCCTGCAAACGCTTCTTAAGCAAGGGCGCGCTCAGTCCAGCCGCCTGGGCCAATTCCACCTGGCTGGGCTTACTGCCTAGTCGAACCTCCAGTTCCTGCTCCAGCTCCTCCAAGCCCACCAGCTCCTGCACCTGGCGGCCCAATGTGATCTCCTGCTCATGGGATAGCAGCGGCACTCGTCCGATATCCCTTAGGTAGCTCCGCACCAGATCGCCGTCAGCCGCGGGCATGGAACGGGCAGCCTTGTCGGGAGTAGCTGCGCTGGGTGCAGTAGCGATGGCGACGACCACGGCGTTAGGGCTTTGAAGATGTGTAAAGCCTAACCTGAAGAAGTGTGAACTCCTCTCAGAAACACCAACAACCCCGGCAGGGGCACGGCCCGATCCAAGCCATGGCTCAGCCAGGCGCGACGCGAAGCAGCAGCCAGGAGGCAGTTTGCAGGTAAATGAACACCCCAGCCACGTCTGTGGCTGTAGCGATAAATGGCGCTGACATCAAGGCCGGATCCAAGCCGAAGCGATCAAACAACAGCGGCAGTGCGGCTCCGGCAGTGGCGGCCAGGGTGGTGATCGCTACCAAGCTGAGACCGGCGGCCGTGGCCACCCCCCAGCTGCCGGCCACGTAGGCCGCCCAAGGCACCACCGCCAGCACCATTAACAAACCCAGCAAGGCGCCGGCCACGGCCTCCCGCCAGATGGCCCGCCAGGCGCCCATCGCCTGAATGCGCTGAGTGCTCAGGCCCCGAATCACCACAGTGGAGCTCTGGGCCCCCACGTTGCCGCCGGTGCCGATCAGCAGCGGGATGAAGGCGGCGAGCACCACCACTTGCTTAAGCACCGACTCCTGGGCGGCGATTACTGCCGAGGTGCCGCTGTTGGCCACCAGCAGCACTAGCAGCCACACCACCCGGCGCCGGGCCACGGTGAACAGGTTGCTCTGAAAATAATCGTCTTCATCGCCGGCCTGCACCGCGCCGGCGGCGTAGAGGTCGCGGGTGGCCTCCTGCTCGATCACGTCGATAACGTCGTCGACGGTGACGATCCCCACCAGCCGCTGCTCCCTGTCCACCACCGGCACGGCCAGGAAGTCATAGCGCTGAATGGCCCGAGCCACCTCCTCTTGGTCGGTGTCGGTGCCAACGCTCACCACGTCGCGGGTCATCACATCGCCGATACGCGCCTCGGGGTCGGCCGTTACCAGATCCCGCAGCGACAGGATGCCGGTGAGGTGGCGGGAGCCGTCGGTGACGTAGAGGGAATAAATGGTTTCAGTGTCGCGGGCTCGGCGGCGCACGATCGCCAAGGCCTGGGCGGCGCTGTGAAACTCCTTGAGATCGACGAATTCGGTGGTCATCAGCCGGCCCGCCGTCTCCGACTCGTAGCCAAGCAACTGGGCCGTGACCCGCCGCTCAGCCGGGCTCAGCTCAGCCAGCAGGCGCCGCACCACCTTGGCGGGCAACTCATCAAAGAGCCGCACCCGGTCGTCGGGTGACATCTCCTCCACCAGCTCCAGCACCTCGCCGGAACGCAGCCGCTCCAGCAGGGTCTGCTGCACCGCCGCATCCAGGTATTCGTATACCTCAATCGCTTCATCCTTGGGCAGCAGCCGAAAGGCCAGAGCCTGCAGGGTGCGCGGCAAGCTGCCGATCGCTTCGGCCGCGTCCACCTCCTGCACGGGCCCGAGCAGCAACTTGGCACCGTCGTAATTGCCAGCCTCAAGCAGGCTTTCCAGCTGTTGGGCGACCACCTCGGCCACCTGGATCCCGTTGGCTTCGCTCATGGGCACCGCGACGCCTCAATTCTGAGTTTATGGGTCCTACCGGCTCTCAGCTAGCTATGGTCCGCCCACTTGATGACACCAGCACCGATGGCTATCTCAGTGAGCAATGTGGCCGTGCGCGACGCCAAAGGCGGCGAGCGCAACCTGGGCGATTGGGCCGGCAAGGTGCTGCTGATTGTGAACGTGGCGAGCCGCTGTGGCTTCACCCGCCAATACGCAGGCCTACAGGCGCTCCAGGAGAGCTACGGCCCCCAGGGCCTGGCCGTGCTCGGCTTCCCTTGCAACGATTTCGGCGCCCAGGAGCCCGGCACGCTGGAAGAGATCCAGCAGTTCTGCTCCACCACTTACGGCGCCAACTTTGAGTTGCTCGACAAAGTGGTTATGGCCGAAGAGCCCTACACCACCCTCAGCCAGAGCGAACCTGCTGGCCCCGTTGCCTGGAACTTCGAGAAGTTTCTGGTGGGCAAGGACGGCACCGTGCTGGCCCGCTACAAAAGCAACGTGGAGCCCGATTCCGCTGAATTGAAGGGCGCCATCGAAGCGGCCCTAGCCGCCTGATCGGCGGACTCTTGCTCTAAGTAGCCCTCATTGAGTTTGCGTTCAAGCAGCTCAACCAGTTGGCACCCAGCCGCGGCGATCAGCAGCCTGAACTTGCAGCCAGCGTTGGCCGGAGCCCGCGCGCCAGCTGCGTAGCACCCGCAGGGGCTCACCGGGCTGCAGCTGCTGCAGGGCAGGGGCCCGTTGTTCAGGAGCGGCCCGCAGTACAACCGCACGGGTAGAGAGCAAAGGGTCGCCGCTGCTGCGCCGCCGCAGCTCAAATGGACGACGATCGGCCCCACCGGCAGGCAAACCAACGGGAGTGATCAGGGCAAAACCCAGCAGGGCCGCCCAACGCCAAGCTGCGGGCTGAGCCATCAAATGTCGAGCTGGGCCAAATCGAGGGTGGCGCTATGGGCCTCGATGAACTCCCGACGCGGAGCCACTTTGTCGCCCATCAAGATTGTGAAAATGCGATCCGCCTCGAGGGCGTCTTCAATCTCGACACGCTTCATCATGCGGGTGGTGGGATCCATAGTGGTTTCCCAAAGCTGCTTGGGCATCATTTCGCCCAAACCCTTGAAACGTTGAATCGTGTAATTCGCCTTCTCACCAAACGATGCGATCGTTTTCTTAAGATCGTCCTCGTTGTAGCAGTAGGTGTGGTTTTTACCGCGCTCAACCTTATAGAGAGGGGGACAAGCGATATAGATGTAACCACCCTCGACTAACGCGCGCTGATACCGGAAGAAGAAGGTGAGAATCAGGGTACGTATGTGGGCGCCATCGACGTCGGCATCGGTCATGATCACGATCCGGTGGTAGCGAAGATTTTTCTCGTCAAACTCCTCGCCCTTGATGCCCAAACCCAATCCTGTGATCAGCGCCTGAATCTCGGTGTTTTTATAGATCTTGGCGTCGTCGGTTTTCTCGATGTTTAGAATTTTGCCCCGCAATGGCAGGATCGCTTGGAAGCGCCGATCGCGCCCCTGCTTGGCAGAGCCACCAGCAGAGTCCCCCTCCACGATGTAGATCTCAGACTCGGCCGGATCGCGGGAGGAGCAATCCGACAGCTTGCCAGGCAGGGTGGAGCTCTCGAGCACGCTCTTGCGACGCACCAGCTCGCGAGCGCGGCGAGCAGCTTCGGCAGCATTGAATGCCTGAATCGCCTTCTCGAGGATCAAGTCGATCACCGAGGGATTGAATTCTAGATATTCACTGAGGGCTTCACCCACAAGCGTGTCAACAATGCCGCGAACTTCAGTATTGCCAAGCTTGGTTTTGGTCTGACCCTCAAACTCCGGGTCAGGCACCTTCACCGACAGCACCGCTGTGAGGCCCTCACGGATGTTTTCGCCAGCCAGGTTGGAATCGGCATCCTTGCGCTTGCCGCGCTTTTTTGCAAAAGTGTTGAGGGTGCGGGTTAGAACCGTTTTCAGACCCTCGATGTGGGTGCCACCATCAACAGTGCGGATATTGTTGGCAAAGCCAAGAATGCTGTCTGAGTAAGCATCGACGCACCATTGCAGTGCCGCTTCCACCTGCACGCCATCCTTTTCGCGGTTGACGTAGATGATTTCGGGGTGGAGAGGGTCCTTCTCCTTATTCATATAGGCGACGTATTCCTTGATGCCTCCTTCGTAGAAATAGATCTCCTCATGGGCATCGCCGGCGGCATTGCGGGACGCAGCGCGATCGTCACGGAAGACAATCCGAACCCCACCATTGAGATAAGCCAGCTCGCGCAAACGCGAGGAGAGAGTTTGATAGTCAAACTCAATTCCGGTCGAGAAAATTTCGATATCGGGCTTAAAGCACACCGAAGTTCCGGTGCGGCCTTTCTCACCATCGGCTGATTGCAGGATGCCGATCGGAGCACCGCGCTCAAAGCGCTGGGTGTGCACTTGGTCTTGGCGGTAAACCGTGACCTCCACCCACTCGGAGAGGGCATTGACCACCGACACGCCAACGCCGTGCAGGCCGCCAGAAACCTTGTAGCCACCGGAGCCAAACTTGCCGCCGGCGTGCAACACCGTGAGCACCGTCTCCAGAGCACTCTTGCCAGTGCGGGGGTGGATATCGGTAGGGATACCGCGGCCGTTGTCGGTGACGGCGCAGGAGCCGTCGTCGTTGAGCACTACCAGGATCTGGTCGCAGTGGCCGGCAAGGGCCTCATCCACTGCGTTATCAACCACCTCGTACACCAAGTGGTGCAGCCCGCGAGGGCCGGTGGAGCCGATATACATGCCAGGCCGCTTACGGACCGGCTCCAGGCCCTCCAGGACCTGGATCTGCTCGGCGCCATAGGCGGCCTGAACTTTGGTGGAAGCTTGGCTTTCAGCGCTCATGCAGGAAGGTCTCCCCAGGGATTCGGCACAGGACTGCGAGATCCCGGGGCAAATAAAGCGCAAATGGGCAGAAAAGCCCTTTGCATTAGGCAATTTACCACCGCCAACCCGGCCCTGACACCCCCTGGCAAGGTGGAGCCATGAGCGCCACTGAGCCCGCAGACCAACCCCTCGTCATCGTTTTGCTGGGTCCAACGGCCAGCGGCAAAACAGACCTGGCGATCGCCCTTGCCCAGGCCCTGGATCTGGCGGTGCTGAACGTGGATTCGCGCCAGCTCTACCGGCAGATGGATGTGGGCACCGCTAAGCCGACGGCCGCCCAGCAAGACCAAGCCCGCCACGAGCTGCTGGATCTACGCGATCCTGACCAGCCGATCAACCTGCAGGAGTTCCGGGCCATCGCCGAGGCCCAGCTCAACGCCGAACTTGCCCGCAAGCCCCTAGCCCTGCTGGCAGGCGGCAGTGGCCTCTACCTGCAGGCGCTCACCCAGGGGCTGGAACCACCAGCGGTGCCGCCCCAGCCCCAGCTGCGCGCGCAGCTGGCAGCCCTCGGCCAGTCCCTCTGCCACCAGCTGCTGCGCCAGGGCGACCCTGTGGCCGCCGCCCGCATCGCCCCCGCCGATGCCGTGCGCACCCAAAGGGCCCTTGAGGTGCTCTACGCCACTGGACGGCCCCTCTCTAGCCAGCAGGGGGCCACGCCGCCGCCCTGGCGAGTGCTGGAGCTGGGCCTAAACCCCACCGACCTGACGGCCCGCATCGCCAACCGCACCCGGAGCCTGTTTGCTGCAGGGCTAGTAGCTGAAACCGAAGCCCTGATCGAGCGCTATGGGGCGGAGCTGCCCCTGCTCAACACGATCGGTTACGCCGAGGCGCGGCAGCGGCTGGCCGGCGAGCTCAGCGAAACTGAGTCAATCTCCCTTTGCGAGCAGCGCACCCGTCAATTCGCCAAACGACAACGCACCTGGTTTCGGCGGCGCCACGCACCGAACTGGCTGGAGGAGCGCAGCACAGAGGGGCAGTTGGCACAAGCGTTGCAAGTGGTCGAACGCGGACTAGGGTGAAGCGTTAGCGATTTCGCGATCCTTCACGCCCCTGAATGCCTCCACGTCCCCGTTTTGACCGCCGTGCTCCCGTGCGGGAGCTGCCCAACATCAACGACCGCATCAGCTACCCCAACCTGCGGGTGGTGGATGCCGATGGCAGTCAACTGGGGGTGATCACCCGCGAAGCGGCCCTTGAAGTGGCTAAGGACCGCGAGCTCGATCTCGTCTTGGTGAGCGAGAAGGCTGATCCGCCGGTGTGCCGGATCATGGACTACGGCAAATACAAGTTTGAGCAGGAGAAGAAGGCCAAGGAGGCCAAGAAGAAGTCGCACCAGACGGAAGTCAAGGAGGTGAAGATGCGCTACAAGATCGATTCGCACGACTATCAGGTGCGGATCGGTCAGGCGCAGCGCTTCCTCAAGGACGGCGACAAAGTGAAGTGCACTGTGATTTTCCGCGGCCGCGAAATCCAGCACACCGCCCTGGCCGAAGTGCTGCTTTACCGCATGGCCAAGGACCTCGAGGACAACGCCGAGATCCAGCAGCCCCCCAAGCGGGAAGGCCGCAACATGATCATGTTTCTCAGTCCCCGCAAGGCCGCCGCTCCCAAGGGCAATGGCAAGGCGGCGTCTAGTAGCGCTGCTGAGCCGGCGGGCTAAGGCAGGGCTGAGCGAATCGCCGCTGCGCAGCCAGCCTGGACGGGAACGGGTGTTGCAGTGGCCGTGTGCCCAGTTTTGTACAGGCTGTACAGAATCCAGCAGCATCGCCATCTCGCACCCCTGATACCTCTGGCAGCCCCGCAGCTCGGCCAACCGGCACACGCACGTATGCCAACAGGGGGATTGTCCCAAGGACCAAGGCTCCTTAAGGTGGCCACCAGCCCAATTGGCCCAACCCCGGCGTGCGATTCCACATCCAGCAGGAAAGCGACATTCCGGCGTCCACGCAGCTCTACAACCAGATCTGCTTTGCCATTGCGGCCCGCCACTACCCGCCAGGGCACCGATTACCCAGCACCAGGCAGCTGGCGATGCAGACCGGCCTGCACCGCAACACGATCAGCAAGGTGTATCGCCAGCTGGAAACCGACGGCGTCGTGGAAGCGATGGCGGGTTCGGGCATCTACGTGCGCGACCAGCAAAAGCCGCGGGAAATCAAGCCGCCACCGGGGCCCAGGGGCCGTCCCCTGCCAGACATCGACCGTGAGGTGCGCCAGAGCGTCGATGGCTTACTGAATGCCGGCTGCACCCTGCAGCAGAGCCGCGACTTATTCACCCGTGAGATCGACTGGCGCCTGCGCTGTGGCGCCCGGGTGCTGGTCAGCACCCCTCGCGAAGACATCGGCGCCTCGATGTTGATCGCGGAGGAGCTCAGCCCCAGCCTGGAGGTGCCGGTGGAGGTGGTGCCAATGGAGGAGTTGGCGGCCGTGCTCACCGAATCCAACAACGGCACGGTGGTGACCAGCCGCTACTTCCTGCAGCCGGTGGAGGAGATTGCCAAACAGCACGGCGTACGGGCGGTGGCCGTAGATCTCAACGATTTCCGCCACGAGCTCGACCTACTCAAGGAGCTGCGCCAGGGCAGCTGCGTGGGTCTGGTGAGCATCAGCCCGGGGATCCTGCGGGCCGCTGAGGTGATCCTGCACAGCATGCGCGGTAACGAGCTCCTGGTGATGACTGCCAACCCCGACACCGGCAGCCGACTGTTGGCCCTGCTGCGGGCCGCCAGCCACGTGCTGTGTGACCGCCCCAGCCTGCCGCTGGTGGAGCAGAGCCTGCGCCTGAACCGGGCCCAGCTGATTCGGATGCCTGTAGTGCACTGTGCCCAGAGCTACCTGGGCACTGCCACCATCGACGGCCTACGCAAAGAGATCGGCCTACTGGCGAACTGATTAAAGCGGATGAAGAGATTCGAACTCTCGACCCTCTCCTTGGCAAGGAGATGCTCTACCACTGAGCTACATCCGCAACTGTCGGCGCTGCCGACTCCAGGATCATGCATGACGGGGGGCCCCTTGGTCAAACGCAAGGCCAACCTCAACCAGGGCCCCCTGGCTCCGGCAGGATGGCGCCATGCTCAAGGCACTGCTGGCCGACCTGGCGATCATCAAGCAGCGCGATCCGGCGGCCCGCGGAACGCTGGAGATCCTGCTCTGCTACCCGGGCCTGCACGCCCTGACCCTGCACCGATTCAGCCACTGGCTGTGGGGCCGGCGACTGCCACCGTTGCCCCTGCTGGCACGGCTGCTGAGCCAGCTGGGGCGACTGGCTACCGGCGTTGAAATCCACCCCGGCGCCCGGATCGGCCATGGCGTGTTCATCGACCACGGCATGGGAGTGGTGATCGGTGAAACAGCCGTGATCAGCGACCGCTGCCTGCTGTATCAGGGCGTCACCCTGGGCGGCACCGGCAAGGCCCATGGCAAGCGCCACCCCACCCTGCTGGAGAACGTGGTGGTGGGTGCCGGCGCCAAGGTGCTGGGGGCGATCACCGTGGGTGCCAACACCCGCATCGGCGCCGGCTCGGTGCTCCTGCGCGACGTGGCGGCCGACAGCACGGTGGTGGGCATCCCTGGCCGGGTGATCCATCAGAGCGGGGTGCGCATCGATCCCCTGGCCCACTCAGCCCTGCCAGACACGGAAGCGAATGTGATCCGCAACCTGATGGAGCGCATCGACGTGTTGGAAATGGAGCTAGCCCGCACCCAGGGCTGCCTGCGGGAGCTGGCTGCCGGCCGGCCCCTGCTGGAGCCCTGCACCGGGGCCGCTCAAAACCTCAAAGACCGCGAAATCCTGGAATTCCTGGGCGACAACCCTGGCATCACCAGCTGAGTGCAGCTTTCACATCAGTGCGGGCAAAGTCGTCGCCCTTGAACAGCAGCGGCAGGTCAAGGGCCATGGCTAGGCCGTAGCTGAAGCAATCGCCCAGGTTGAGGCCTGCCCGGTGTCGGCCCTTGCCGAAGTGGCGCCAGCCGTGGAGGGCCCAGTGGAGATGGTTCTGATCAAACGGCACAACCTGGACGCCCAGGGTGAGGAGCAACTGCACTACCTCGTTATCTTCAAAACCGTGGCGCGAACTCTCTGAAACCAAGCAGAGCTCGACGCGCGACGCCGCACTGAGATGCACCACAGAAGCCTCAGCCGCCACGGCAAGCAGCAGCTCAGCCTCAGCCTCCTGAAGCAGCAGAGCCATTAGAGCCGAGGGGTCGATCACGAGTTCGGCCACAAGCCGGCTCATTTCGGCAACCCCTGATCGTCGTAAAGGGCGTCCTGAAGCTCCTTACTAGTGCGGCCTTGCCACTCAGGCCGAGCACTGAAGCGCGCACAAATGGCCCGAACCGCTGCTTTTTTGGCCTCAGCGGCACGGGGGTCCTCAGGGCTGGGGGAGCGGGCCAACTCCGCTCGGAGTGCCTGGCGCACTGCATCGGTGACGCTGGTGGAACGCCGGGCGGCCAACTCCCTCGCCATGGCATGGACCTGCGGATCCTTGATGTTCATGCCCATGGCTGCGCTTGGGTAGAAATCAAGCCTAATTCTACCCAGGCTCACGCACCGGAATCTGCCGCCCGATATGAACTGGAGGAGCGCAGTGGAGTGGCTGCTGGAGTGAGCCGAATCAGCTGATGCACTGCCCGCCGCGAAATTAGTCCATCTGCGGACCAACCTTGAATCGACCATTGCCGCTGGTGCCAGCCATGGACGAACCGCGCCGCACCGTGAATGTGCATGAAGCCAAAACCCACTTTTCGCGCCTGATCGATGCTGCCCCTCGAACCAGCCACCCCGCGGCGGCAACCGGGTGTGCTGGCGGGGCGCATCAGACTGCCGCCCATCGAGGAGCTACTGGAGCCGCTGCCTGAAGACGAACTCGGCTGCCTAGAGCAACCGTTGCTGTAGCCGCACAGGCCCCGGATCGCCTTTCGCCGTTGCCGATGACACCACCCCGGTGTTCGTGAGCGCAGCTTCCGGTTTGGGAATAGCAACCAAGGTGCGTTTGGGAAAGCTGCCGGCGGCTATGCGCTACCCCACCTCACCCTTGTGAGCTTGGATCTAGTCCTGCAAGCCTTCCCTTGTCGATTGCTCTGGTAAGCCTGGGTTCAGGCCGTAGCTCCCTGAGTGGCCGGGGCTGGCTGGAACATAAACATTGAGTAGATCACGTTGCGGCGCATCTGGGTCATCATCTCGAGGAACATGTCGTAGCCCTCGTTTTTGTATTCGATCAGCGGGTCTTTCTGGCCATAACCGCGCAGGCCCACCGATTCGCGTAGGGCATCCATCGCCTGCAGGTGTTCGCGCCAGAGCGTGTCGATTTGTTGAAGGATGAAGTAGCGCTCCGCTTCGCGCATCAACCCCGGGCGTTGCTGCTCAACTTGGCCCTCCTTGATGTCGTAGGCATTACGCAGCTGCTCCTGCAGGAAGGCCTTGAGCTCCTCCACGCCGAGGCCCTGAAGCTGATCGGGCGTGAGATCTTCCAGCAAATAAATAAACTCCTTAGTTTTATCCACCAAGCGGGTGAGATCCCACTCCTCAGGCGGTAGCTCCGGGTTGACGTAGGCCTCCACGATGTCTTCGACGGTGCGCTCGCCATAGCCGATCACCTGGGCCTTGAGTTCACGGCCTTCGAGCACTCGGCGCCTCTCGGTGTACACAGCTTTGCGCTGATTGTTCATCACCTCGTCGTATTCGAATACCTGCTTGCGAATGTCGTAGTAGTACGTTTCCACCTTCTTTTGGGCCCCTTCCAGCGAGCGGGTGAGCATGCCTGATTCAATCGGCATGTCTTCCTCCACCCGGAAGGCATTCATCAGCCCAGCCACCCGGTCGCCGCCAAAGATGCGCAGCAGATTGTCTTCCAGCGAAAGGAAGAAGCGGGTGGAGCCGGGATCACCCTGACGCCCGGCGCGGCCGCGCAGTTGATTGTCAACTCGGCGGGATTCGTGGCGCTCGGTGCCGATCACATGCAAGCCACCGGCTTCGCGCACCTGCTGCTCGTCTTGCTTAACCACAGCGTCATATTCAGCTTTCACCTGGGCAATGCAGTCGCGCAGGGCCTGGATTTGCGGGTCCTCGCTGGGGGCCTTTTCGGCTGCCTGGGCAATGCGGTCTTCCAGTTCGAGCAGGGTGAGCTGCCGGTCGCCCCACTCGCCCACCAACGCCTTGGCGAGGGCGGCCAGCTCTTGCTCGCAGGCTTCGGTGAGACTGCAGGGATACAGGCTGCCGAGGCTGCGGGCCTCGCGCGCTGCTTTCGCCGAGGGGATGGGCCGGTGCTCATTTTCCGGGCGCACCAGCTTGGGCAGCAGCACCTCGCGCAGCTTCAGGCGGGCCATGTAATCGCTATTGCCGCCCAGGATGATGTCGGTGCCACGGCCCGCCATGTTGGTGGCAATTGTCACAGCGCCGGCCCGGCCTGCCTGGGCCACGATCTCTGCTTCCCGTTCAACGTTTTCGGGCTTGGCGTTGAGCAGGTTGTGAGGAATATCCTGCTCTGCCAGCAGGGCTGATAGCAGCTCGGATTTCTCCACACTGGTGGTTCCCACCAGCACCGGCCGTCCGCCTTTGTGCACCTCGGCGGTTTCTAGGGCGACGGCACGCCATTTGGCGGTTTCTGTTTTGTACACCTGATCGGTCCAGTCGGCCCTGGAACGCACCCGGTTGGTGGGCACGATTGTCACTTCGAGTTTGTATGTCTTCTCGAATTCCACTTCTTCGGTCTTGGCGGTGCCGGTCATGCCAGCTAGGCGCGGATAGAGCAGGAAGAAGTTCTGGTAGGTGATCGAGGCGAGAGTTTGGGTTTCGGGCTGGATCTCCAGCTGCTCTTTGGCCTCAATCGCCTGGTGCAGGCCGTCGCTCCAGCGCCGCCCCGGCATCACTCGGCCGGTGAATTCATCAACGATCACCGCATCGCCATTGCGCACGATGTAGTTCACGTCCTTGGCAAACATCTCCTTGGCCTTGAGGGCATTGCCGATGAAGTGGGCCCAAGGGTCTTCTGGGTTGAAGAGATCGCTCACCCCCAGCTGCTGCTCTGCTTTGGCGTAGCCCTCGTCGGTGAGGGTCACGTTGCGCTGTTTCTCGTCAACTTCGTAATCGCCCTCGGGGTCGATGCCGTCTTTACCCAGCTCGGCAGAGCGCTCAAGCAGCTCAGCCACCTCGGCGGCGCGACGGTATTTCTCCTGGGGACGCTCGATCTGGCCGGAGATGATCAGCGGCGTGCGTGCCTCATCGATCAGGATCGAATCGACCTCATCGATCACGCAGTAGTTGGGCTGGCGCTGCACCACCTCAGCGATATCGCTGGCCATGTTGTCGCGCAGGTAGTCGAAGCCCAGCTCGCTGTTGGTGGCGTAGGTGATGTCGCAGGCGTAGTTGGCCCGGCGGGTGGCTGGCGTCATCTCCTGCTGGATTAGGCCCACCGAGAGCCCCAGGAAGCGGTGCACCTGGCCCATCCACTCGGCGTCGCGGCGGGCCAGATAGTCGTTGACCGTCACCACGTGCACGCCACGGCCGGTGAGGGCGTTGAGGTAGGCGGGCAGGGTTGCCACGAGGGTTTTGCCCTCGCCGGTTTTCATCTCAGCGATTTGACCGTTGTGCAGCACCATGCCGCCGATCAGCTGCACATCGAAGTGACGCATGCCCAGCACCCGCTTGCCGGCCTCGCGCACCACAGCAAAGGCCTGGGGCAGCAGCTCATCGAGTAGGGCCCGCTCCTTGACGGAATTGCCAGCCACCTTCTCCAGCTTCTGGCGGAATTCACCTGTGAGGCCGCGCAGCTCGTCGTCGGAGAGGGGGGCTATCTCCTCCTCGAGCAGATTGATGTCAGAAACGATCGGCTGGTAGCGCTTCAGCTTGCGGGCATTGGGATCACCCAGCAGCAGCTTGAGCATGGAGAAGGCCGATCAGCACTAGATCCATCTTACTAAGGCAGGCTGGGGCCCTCTGCCTAGCCGGCAGTCTTCATCCGTGTAAGTCTAAGCAGGCTGGCGTGAGGCCATTGAGAGACCAGCTCATGCCCAGCCAGCATCACGCCATTGGTGTGTCCAAAGTCAGCCGTTGCCCCATCCCGTGCAGTCTTCACCCCGCAAAGTTGCTTTGATCACCGGCATCACCGGCCAAGACGGTTCTTATCTGGCCGAGCTGCTGCTGGAGAAGGGCTATGCGGTGCACGGCATCAAGAGGCGGGCCAGCAGCTTCAACACCAGCCGCATCGATCATCTCTATCAAGACCCGCACGAGAGCGATCCAAGGCTTGTATTGCACTACGGCGACCTCACCGACAGCACCAACCTGATCCGGATCATCCAGCAGGTGCAGCCTGATGAGATCTACAACCTCGGTGCCCAGAGCCACGTGGCGGTGAGCTTCGAAGCGCCCGAATACACCGCCAATTCAGACGCCCTCGGCACCCTGCGCATCCTGGAAGCGGTGCGGATGCTGGGGCTCACCGCCAAAACCCGCATCTACCAGGCCAGCACCTCCGAGCTCTACGGCCTGGTTCAGGAGATCCCCCAGAAGGAAACCACGCCCTTCTACCCGCGCAGCCCCTATGGGGTAGCCAAGCTCTACGCCTACTGGATCACGGTTAACTACCGCGAGGCCTATGGCATGTATGCCTG
>CAZKER010000350.1:0-3538 GCA_964551845.1 uncultured Cyanobium sp. | reverse complement strand
AGGCGTTGGCCTTTGGTGGCAACAGAACGGCTGGAGTGTGAGCGCTAATTACGTAGCGGCAAACGGGGCCGATTCCTCCCAGGGCCTGTTCACCAGCAGTTCAGCCGGCACCAGCACGGTGCAGCTGGGCTACGGCCAGGAAAACTGGGGCATCGCGGCTCTCTATTCCTATGTCGAGGCCGGTGTGGGTGTGCCGGGTGCCACCCCCTTCATCACCACCCAGATCGAGGAGAACGGCGTCAACACCAATGCCTTTGGCATCAGCGGCTTCTGGCAGCCGGCCGAGAGCGGCTGGATCCCCTCAATCAGCGCTGGTTACGGCATCAACGGCAGCTCCGGGTCAGACTTACGCACCAGCCAGTCGTGGATGGTGGGCCTGCAATGGAGCGATGTGCTGGCTGAGGGCAACAGCTTTGGTATGGGGGTGGGCCAACCCGCCTTTGCCACCGCCACCCGCAATGGGGCTGCCAGCGAATCCGGCGTATGGGCTTGGGAGTGGTGGTATCAGTGGCAGGTAACTGATGCCATCTCCGTGACCCCGGCGATCTTCGTACTCAACAATCCTGGGGGGAATGGCGGTGGGGCCAATCAATTCGGTGCCCTGATCAAAACCAGCTTCCGGTTCTGAGCCGACCCAACCCCTGCCCCAATGGATTGCAGCAACGGGTTCCTAGTGTCATCTCAGCCAAGCAATGCCCCATTCCATGACCGCCAGTGCCACCCCCACGGGCCTGCCCGTGACAATCCTCACCGGCTTTCTGGGCGCGGGTAAGACCACCCTGCTCAACCACATTCTCAGCAATCAGCAGGGGGTCAAAACCGCCGTACTGGTCAATGAATTTGGTGAGATCGGCATCGACAACGACCTGATTGTTGCCACCGGGGAAGACATGGTGGAGCTGAGCAACGGCTGCATCTGCTGCTCAATCAACGGCGAACTGCTCGAAGCGGTGTACCGCATCCTGGAGCGCCCCGATCCGGTGGACTATCTGGTGGTGGAGACCACCGGCCTAGCCGATCCCCTGCCGGTGGCCATGACCTTCCTCGGCAGCGACCTGCGAGATGCCACCAGGCTCGACTCGATCATCACCCTGGTAGACGCCGAGAACTTCAGCGACGAACTGCTGGAGGGTGAAGTGGCTCGGGCCCAGATCGTTTACAGCGACATGCTTTTACTAAACAAGTGCGATCTGGTAGATGAAGAGCGGCTTGCTGCCCTAGAGGCGCAGTTGCGCGAGATCAAGACCGATGCCCGCATCCTGCGCTCGGTGAAGGGAGAAGTGCCCCTACCGCTACTGCTCAGCGTGGGACTGTTCGAAAGCGACAAAATCGTTGCCCAGCAGCAGCTCAGCGCCGAGCCAGACCACAGCTCCTGCGATCACGACCACGGCCACTGCGAACACGAGCACCACGATCACGCTGATCACAAGCACGATCACCACAACCACGATCACGCCGATCACCCCGACCACGCCGCCATCGAGGGATTCACCTCGTTGTCGTTTGCAGCTGAGGGGCCCTTCGCCCTACGCAAATTTCAGAACTTTCTCGACAACCAGCTGCCAGCCGAAGTGTTTCGCGCCAAGGGGATCCTCTGGTTCAACGAAAGTGAGCGCCGCCATGTGTTCCACCTAGCTGGCAAGCGCTTCTCGATCGACGATTCCGACTGGCCAGAGGGCTCAGGACGCAAGAACCAGATCGTGCTGATCGGAAAAAATCTCGACCACGCCCAGTTGCGCCGGCAACTGCAGGTGTGCGTTGCCAAAGATTCCGGCAAGGGCTTCGCCTGAACGGGATACTAAGACGGAGGATCCAGCTGCTTCCATGACTTCCACCACCTTGCGCCAACTGGCCCCAGCCGCCGCCGCCGGCCTGGCCCTCAGCCTGTTGTCGACCCTGCCAGCAGGTGCCCATGGTTTGGCAAGCGCTGGCCTGGCCGCAGGAGCAAGCCACCCGCTGCTAGGGCTTGATCACTTGCTGTTGCTGCTGGGCGTTGGCGGCGCTGCGGCCGTGGCAGGCCCATCGCTATTAGTGGTAGCCCTGGCTGCTGCGGTGGTCGGATCCTTGTTTGGAGCCTTCGGCGGCAGCCTGCCCGCTGCCGAAGTGCTGGCCGCCCTCACGGTGTCGGGGATCGGGCTCATCCTGCTGGCATGCCAGCGCAGCCACCAGTTGGGCAGCCAGGGGCTCCTGACCGTGGTGCTGGCGGTCGCTGTTGCTGTCCACGCCATGCTGCACGGCCAGGAAGCTAGTGGCAGTGTCTCCGAGCTGCTCGGCTGGTGGATCGGAGCAGCCCTGGCCTCCACCGCCGTTGTGGGCGCCACCTTTGCCGTGCTGCGCCAGAGCAATCCCGCCTGGGGCCTGGGTCTGGCCACAGGCCTCACCGTTGGCGGTGGTCTGCTGGCCCTGGCTCCGCTGGTGTAAAAACCGCCACGAAACCAGAGGCCATTGCTACACCACCCCCTTACCAGCCTGGCTACCGTTGGCAGAGCCAATCAGAACGCCATGGCCGAACTCATTCTCTTCACGGGCGTTTTTGCTCTGCTCGGCTTGGCCTTCTGGCTCAACACCGACTCCGATGACGACAACGGCGGTGGTGGATTGATGCAGCCAGTGCTAGTGCCCGTGCGGGTCCGGCGCAGCCGCTAAGCGAGCGTCAGAAAATTTGGCTGGAACAACCAGCCAGGTTGATCAGGGTGATCCCGGACATCCCCAGATTTACGCAGTTGCTGCAATGCTCGCGTTGCCGTTGGGCGTGTGGAACCGATCAGCTCGGCCAATCGTCCATGGGATAGAGCAAAGGGCAACCAATAACCCTGGCCAATCCTGCAACCGTGTTGCCAGATCAGGGCCTGAAGCAAACTCAGCAGACGCTGTTCAGCCTGCGAGTGGCTGCGTAGCCGCAACAACCGCAGCATCCAGTCGCCGATCAGATCGTCGCCAAGCCCGCCAACCTCTGGCGAATCACCCCAGACCACCGACAGATCCGTCAGCGCCTCCAGGCAGCTTGCGCAACCCGCGGGGATCCGAATCAACTGCGCATCGCCAGGACCAACAAAGGCCAATGTGAGCTCTGAATCAGATAGACGGCCAAAACCACTGGTGATGGAGAGTTGCAGCCAGGTGCCCTCCGTGTCAGTGGACAGCAGCACCGATTGACCAACCTTTATCTGCACAACACATCCACGAAAGGGCGTCTGCCTTTCAGCAGCATGAGCCCATGATGCAAAAGCCCATGGCGCCACAAAGGCAACATTTAGTGCAGACGGCCCTCCACACCAGAACAGGTGACTTTTGATACCCAGACTTGAATCAGAACAAGTCTGCCGAGATGTTCGCATCCAATAGAAGTAGGCGCAGTTGATTCCCGCCCTTTGGGAATCCACTTACTTACTTCTGTTGTGAGGAGTTCATGAATCCGTTCCAGCGCATGCTGCTGGCACCTGCCGCCCTTGGTTTGGTGCTGCCTGCCGTCATCGCCCCTGAAACCGCCACCGCGGGTGAACTGGCGTCGCTGAATGGCCGCGAGGCCATCAGCGAC
>CAZKER010000349.1:0-9913 GCA_964551845.1 uncultured Cyanobium sp. | reverse complement strand
TTTCCAGCCGGTAGTGGCCGATCGCCTGCATCAGATGGGTTTTGCCCAACCCAACGCCGCCGCACAGAAACAGGGGGTTGAACTCCCTGCCCGGCGCCTCGGCTACCGCCAAGGCCGCAGCGTGGGCCATGCGGCTGTTGGGTCCCACCACAAAGCGATTGAACACATAGCGGGGGTTGAGGCCCGGCGCCAACTTGCGGGGGGGTTCACCTGTGGCCCGCGGCGCAGCATTGGGGCCAGCCACGGCAATGGGGACCACCGCTGCTTCGGAACCACTGGCGGCGGCGGCAATGACGTCATCGCCGCTGGCTGCCGAAACCCGAACCTTCACAGGGTGGCCAGCGATCTCACTGGCAACTGCCTCGATTGTGCCGAGATAGTTCTTGCGAAGCCAGCCGCAGGCAAAGCTGTTTGGGGCCTCCAGCTGAAGCTGGCCGGCCTCAAACAGCTGACAGCGAGCCGGTCTGATCCAGGTCTCGAAGGTGGGTTTACTTAGATTGGCCTGCAGTGCCTGCTGAACCTGGTGCCACAGCTCCTCTCCCTGCTGCACCGACTCCGCCGTCTCTAAGAAACTGAATCTACGCATCGATCTGGGGCAGGGCCGTCTTAAATGAAACGGATTCAGACCTGGCCTAGTGCCAAACCCATGCTCCGCCTCTCCCCCCGTTGTCGAGCTGCGCTGATCGCCCCCGCGGCGCTGCTGCTGGTGGGGTGCAGCCAGGGTCTACCGGGGCTGCCAGGCCGCCAGGGCTCCCAGACACCGATCAGCGATGCGGCCCCCACGCCGCCGCTGCAGCAGGGCAACACCTTGATCGTTGATGCGGTGGCCAAGGTGGGCCCGGCCGTTGTGCGAATCGACACCGTCAAGCGCCTGGTGAACCCCCTCGGCGGTCTGTTCGGCCGCGGGCCCACGATCCAGCAGCAGCAGGGCCAGGGTTCGGGCTTCATCACCCGCTCCGACGGGGTGTTGCTCACCAATGCCCACGTGGTGGAGGGGGCCACCGAGGTAACCGTGACCCTGCCCGATGGCCGCAGCTTCACCGGCAAGGTGCTCGGCAGCGACCCGCTCACCGACGTTGCAGTGGTGAAGGTGGTGGCCTCCAAGCTGCCTGTAGCTCCCCTCGGCGATTCCGCCAAAGTGCGACCCGGCGAGTGGGCCATCGCCATCGGCAACCCGCTGGGCCTCGACAACACCGTCACAGCAGGGATCATCAGTGCCATCCAACGCACCAATGCGGTAGGTGAGGGGCAAAGAGTGCCTTACATCCAGACCGATGCCGCCGTGAATTCCGGCAACAGTGGCGGCCCCCTAATCAATGACCGGGGTCAGGTGATCGGCATCAACACGGCCATCCGTCAGGCCCCCGGTGCTGGCTTGAGCTTTGCGATCCCGATCAACGTGGCCCGCCAGATCGCGGCCCAGATCCTGGAGAAGGGCTCCGCCAGCCACCCCTACATCGGCGTGCGCCTGCAAGCGATCACACCCCAGTTAGCCAGAGAGATCAACGCCAGCACCGATGAATGCCGGCTACCCGAGGTGAATGGGGTGGTGGTAGTGGAGGTGATGCCAGGCAGTCCGGCCGCCGAGGGCGGCCTCAAGCCCTGCGACCTGATCGACCAGGTAGGCGGCAAAGCCGTAAAGAACCCCTCCGAAGTGCAGCTGGCGGTGGACCAGGGCCGGGTTGGCCAGCCCCTGGAAGTATCGCTGCGCCGCGGCGACGGGCGGCTGATCCTGCAGCTGAAGCCAGCGGAACTGCCCCGCCAGGGGTGAGCGCTAACTGCAGCGGCCAGCTGATCGTGATGGCACGCTGGCCGGCCCCGGGCCGCTGCAAACGACGTCTGGCCCAATCACTTGGAGCCGTCGCAGCAGCCCGAATCCAAGCCCGGCTGACAGCTCACACCCTGGCGGCGGCTAGGGGGGCCACCCAGGGGCAGGGCCTTGAACTGGTGCTTGCCGTTGAGGGCTTGGGCAGCCTCGCCGCCAGGCGCTGGGGCCAGGCGCTCGGGGCGGATCGAAGCGTGCTGCAGGGGCGGGGGGCTCTGGGATTGCGCATGCAGCGCCAGTTTCAGCGCGCCGCTAGAGAAGGGGCAAGCCAGGTGGTGCTGATCGGCAGCGACCTGCCCCAGCTCGAAGGCGACGACCTCACAGCCGCCTTTACTGCCCTTGGACGCCGAGAGGGGGTATTGGGCCCGGCACTCGATGGTGGTTACTGGCTGATTGGGTTGCGGCGTCCGGACCCGGAGCTGCTGGCCGGCATCGCCTGGGGGGGGGCGCAGGTGCTCGAGCAAACCCTGGCAGCGATGGCACGCCGGGAATTGGAGCCGGAACTGCTCACCACTCGCGGCGACCTCGACTGGGCTAATGACCTGGTGCCATGGCGCTAAATGCCCCGACCATCTCCGTAGTGATTGCCGCGCGCAATGAGGCGCCGCGGCTGCCGCTTCTGCTTGCTGATCTTGCGTCGGGCTTGGAGTTGGTGGGTGAAATCGTGGTGGTGGATGGCAGCAGCACCGACGCCACCGCCCGGGTGGCTTCCCTAGCCGGTGCCACGGTGCTGGCCAGTCCCCCTGGCCGGGGGGGCCAGCTCGCCATGGGGATTGAATGCAGCTGTAGCTCCTGGCTGCTGCTGCTGCATGCCGATGCCCGCCTGCCGGACCGCTGGCAGCAGGCCGTGGCAAATGCCATCGATCGCAGTGGGCAGAAAGATGATGCGGCCTGGTATTTCGAACTGGCCATCGCCGCGCCCAACCCCGCCCTGCGAATAGTGGAGGCGGGAGTAGCCCTGCGCAGCCGCTGGCGGCAGCTGCCCTACGGCGACCAGGGCCTGCTGCTGTCCCGATCGCTGCTGCAACGGGCGGGGGGCCTGCTGCCCTTACCCCTGATGGAAGACCTGGAGCTAGTGCTGCGGCTGCGACACCACTGCCGGCTGCAGTCGCTAAGAGCTCGCTTGCGACTGGACGGTCGCCGCTGGCTACAGCTGGGTGTGTGGCAAACGGCACTGAGCAACGCCAGGCTGCGTCGGGCCTGGCGCCGGGGCGGGAAACCCCAGGAGCTTGCTAAGCGCTACTACCAAGTGGGAGATAGGGCCAGTCAGCGCTAGGGGGAATACCAGAAAGCGCAGCGACGCTGCAGCGGCTCGAGCTCCCATCCCTGGGCGGCGTAGAAGGCCACCACGTCTGGGTCGGCGAATAGGCTCACCCGCTCCACCTCCATCGAGCGCAGCTGATCGAGGACGTAAACCATCAACTGCTTCCCCAACCCGGCACCTTGGTAGAGGGGATGCACCGCCACGTCCCAGACGGTGGCCTCGACAACGCCATCGCCGGTGCAGCGGGCAAAACCCACCAGCTTTGGCACCCTGGGATCGTGGCGCCATAGGCCAACTCGCAGCAGGCTGTGCTGCAGGGCCTTGCGCACGCGGCGCAGGGGCCGGCGGCTCCAGCCCACGGCATCACAGAGCTGGTCGAGCTCGATCAGGTCGATTTCCCGCTCACGGCTGAGCACCAGGCTGAGCTGGGAATTAGGCGTGGGGCAGAGCCGATGCTGCTCCCCGTAGAGGCTGGTGAGGAGCTCGGCCGAAGCCACAGGGGCGGGTGCAACGCAATGGAACGATCCTGCCCGATGGTCGTTCGGACTGCGATCGCTGGGGCAGCCTGGAGGGTCCCGATTGCCAACCACTGGTGCACCAAGCCCCCTCCCCCCTGCTGGTGGCACTGCATGGCTGGTTGCTGGCCGGCCGGCTATGGGCGCCCCTGGCCGCCGCGCTGGCACCAGGCAGGGAGCTGTGGGCACCTGATCTACCCGGCTTCGGCCAGCGGCCCAGACCTCGGGGTCTACAACCAAACCTGGCCAGCTACGGCCGCTGGCTGGCGGCAGCGGCTCAGCAGCAGGCCAACGGCCGGCCGATCGTGCTGATGGGCCATTCGCTCGGGGGCAGCGTCGCCCTGCATGCTGCCCCCCTACTCGGCGAGCAGCTGGTGGGGGTGATCCAGGTCGCCGCCGGCGGTGGGGTGTATCAGCCACGGGCCTTTGCCCAGGTGCGCCGCGCTGGCGCCCTGTTTCTGCGCTGGCGGCCTGGCTGGCTAGCGGAGCTGCCCGGCAGCGATCCCCTGCGCAGCCCCCTGCTGGCCGAGCGCCGGGCAGCCCAGGGATTGTTGGCTTGCAGCACCGGTCGGGGGGCGGTGCGCCAGTTGCCCCAGCTCACCGCCCGCCTGCAGGTGCCCAGCCTGTGGATCGCAGGCGAGCGCGACCAGATAATGGCATCCCGCTACGTGCGCCACCTGGCCGGTTACGCCCCCCAGCACGAGTTCATCGAACTGGCTGGGGCTGGCCATCTGCCGATGGGCCAGATGCCTGAGCAACTGGCTGCGCCGATTCAGCAGTGGCTCAGCCAGTTGCCAGGGGCTGGCGACTGATTCAGAGCGCCGCCAGGCCCCGCTCCTGCAGGTCGGCCAACTGGGCGTAGACGCCGCCAGCCAGGCGCAGCTCGCTGTGGCTGCCCTGCTCGATCAGTCGTCCCTTGCGCAGCACCAAGATGCGATCCGCCGCCTCCACCGTGGCAAGGCGATGGGCAATGACGATGGCGGTGCGCTGCTGCAGCAGGCGGGAAAGATCGCGCTGCAGGGTGGCCTCGGTCGAGGGATCCATGAAAGCCGTGGCCTCATCCATCACCAGCACTGAGGGATCGCGGATCGCCACCCGGGCCACGGAGAGGAGCTGGCGCTCACCGGAGGAGAGGTTGCCGCCGCGCTCGCGCAGCTCGGTGGCAAGCCCATCAGGCAGGCGCCTTAGCAGGGGCTCTAGACCAAGCTCAGCGCAGATCTGGTGCAGGTCTTCGCTGGTGATCGGGGCGTCGAGGCGAAGATTGTCGGCCACGTTGCCGCTGAACAGGAAGGTGTCCTGCAGGACCACTCCAAGCCGCTGTCGCAGGGTGGGAATCGGCAACTGGCGGATGTCGATGCCATCGAGCAGGATCCGGCCGCGCTGGGGCTCATAGAGCCGGCACAACAGCCGGATCACTGTGGTTTTGCCAGAGCCAGTAGGGCCGACCAGGGCAACGTGTTCGCCGGGGGCAATGCGGAAGGAAAGATCCGTAAGGATTGGATCATCGACTCGATATGCAAACGACACGTTGTCGAAGATCACTTCACCGGCACTGGCCCGCCTACTGCCGCTCTGAATGGCCGCGGCAGTGCGTTCACTGGTGGGGAGATCGGCGATCTCGATCGGTTGCTCGAGCAGCTCACCGATGCGTTCAACAGCAGTGAGGCCCCCCTGGATCTGGGTGAAGCGCTCCGCCAGCTGGCGCAGGGGATCGAACAACCGTTGGGAATAAAGGATGAAGGTGGTAAGGGTGCCTAAGCCCATGGCACTGCCGAGCACCATCGCGCCCCCCAGGGCCAGCACCACGGCAACAGCGCTCAGGGCCACCCATTCGATGAAAGCTGAGATAGCGCTATCAAACAGGATCGTGCCGTTAACGGCCTCGCGATAGGCGGCGGTGACCTGGGAGAAACGGGCGCTGTTGGTGGCTTCGCGGCGGAACATCTGCACCACCTCCAAGCCTTGGAGGTTTTCCTGCAGATCGGCATTGAGCTGGCTGAGCTCCTCGCGCACGCGGTAGTTGGCTTTACGAAAGCGACCCTGCAACCAAAGAATGCCGAGCACCACCGGCACCTGGCTGACCAACAACAACAGGCCGAGCCGCCATTCAATCGAAATCATCGTGACCGCGATCACCAGCAGGGTGACCAGGTCGGCCAGCACACCCACAGCACCGCTGCCGAACACTTCGGCGAGGGCATCGACATCACTGGTGAGCCGGGTGAGCAGCTTGCCAACGGGGGTGCGGTCGTGGAAGCGCAGCGACAACGCCATGGCGTGGGCAAACAGGTCGTCGCGGATGCGGGCGGTGAGCCGCTGGCCAACCGCCTGAACGTTGAAGGTTTGAATGCCCTGCAGACCAAGACGCAGCAACACCGCGCCTAGCAGCAACATCACCAGCAAACGCAGGGCCTCCGGCACCGGCATGTCATCAAGCCAGCCCATGGTGGGCTCGCGCCGCAGAACGGAGATCGCCTGACCCACCAGCAGCGGCTGCACCGCAGCGGCGAAGGCCACCGGGATCAACAGCAGCAGGGTGAGGCCGAGCCTGCGGCGATCACGGCCTAGGTAGGGCACTAGGCGGGCCAGGCGTTGCCGGTCGAGGCCTGCCATCAGCGACCCTGGGGGGTGGCAACGAGACCGATGCGGTCGACGATTCCCTGCAGCGGGCCGTCGTCAAGGCGCAGGGCTAAGGGGTGGCCTACCAGCCTGGCGGTGGAGTGGAAAAGATCTTCGATGGCGATCAGGCCGTTTTCCTCCAGGGTGCGACCGGTGGCTACCAGATCGACGATCGCCTCACTCATGCCGGTGATCGGGCCCAGCTCCACCGATCCAGCCAGATGGATCAACTCCACCGGTAGGTCGAGGGCATCAAAAAATGCCTGGGCGCAACCGGTGAACTTGCTGGCAACGCGGCAGTGGGCGGGTAGATCGGCGGCGCGGCGGTAACCGCTGCTGGCCTTCACTGCCACGCTCATGCGGCAACCACCGAAGCCCAAATCCAGCAACTGGGCCACCGGCAGCTGGTGTTCGCGGATCACGTCGTAGCCCACCACGCCTAGCTGGGCCTGGCCATAGGCCACGTAGACAGGCACATCGGCATTGCGCACCAGCAGGGCCCGGGCCTGGCCGCAGGCGCTGGGCACCATCAACTGACGGTTGCCGGGCTCAAGCAGACCAGCGAAATCAAGACCAGCGGCCGCAAAGCGGGCGACCGAATCCTTAAGCAGGGCACCTTTGGCTAGGGCGACAGTGATCATGCCGGGGCTGCAGCGGTGATCATGGAAAGGCGCCACAAACTGGACTTTAACGATGCAGCAACTCAGCGTCGGGCTGATTCCGGTACTAAGCGACAACTACGTATTTCTGCTGCAGCGCCTGGGCCAGGCAGTGGTGGTAGATCCTGCGGTGGCGAAGCCGGTGATCGCTGCCCTGGAGCAACAGGGACTGGAGCTGGTGGCAATCCTGCACACCCACCACCACAGCGACCACATCGGCGGTACCCCCGGCCTGCTGGCCCGCTGGCCGGAGGCGGCGGTGTTGGCCAGCCGCGACGACCGGCAGCGGATTCCGCTGCAAACCCAGGGTGTTGGAGATGGCGACAGCTTTGAGCTGCTGGGTGAGCCGGTGCAGGTGATCGCCGTGCCGGGCCACACCCGCTCCCATATCGCCTTCTACCTGCCCGTATCAGGACACCTGTTTTGCGGCGACACCTTGTTTGCCGGGGGCTGCGGGCGGTTGTTTGAGGGCAGCGCCACCGAAATGCATGAATCCCTACAGCGGCTGGCCCAGCTGCCAGCTGCCACCAGGGTGTGGTGCGCCCACGAATACACACAAGCCAATTTGCGCTGGGCTACTGCTGTTGTGGCGCCCACGGATCCTTGCGCTGGCACCATCGAGGCAAGGCTTACGGCGGTTGTCGCGGCGCGGGCCCGGGGTGAAGCAACCATCCCCAGCAGCGTGGAGCTGGAGCGGGCTACCAATTTGTTTGTGAGAGCCACCAGCCCAGAGCAGCTGGCAGAGCTGCGGCGCAGCAAGGATCACTGGCCCAGCTAGGGCAACTGCACAGCAGCGCCAACCTGCAGGGACTGCTGGGATGGAAACAACATGCCGAGGGCACCGGGGCGCAGGGCTAGCCGGCAGCGTTGGCCCCGGCTGTATTCGTCCTCCAAAGGCAAGCGCAAACGCAGTTTCAGCTCGCCGAGCTGCACTCGATAGAGCCATTCCCGGCCCAGAAATTCCCGCCCCTGAACCCAGGCTTCGCCCTCCGGATCTGGATGGAGGGCTATGGCCTCCGGACTCACCAGCACCTCCTCGCTCTCGCCTGCCGCCTCCCCTGGGGGTATCAAGGGTGAGCCGGCACTGGCGAGCAGGCTGCCCAGGGCGGTACTCACATGTTCACCCTGCCGTTGGGCCGGCAGCAGGTTGCCTTGGAGCACAAAGCGCCCCACAAAAGAAGTGGCGGGCTGCTGGACTAGTTGTCTTGGACTGGCGCATTGGTGCAGCACCCCATCGCGCAGCACCGCCACCCGATCACAAATGGCCAGAGCTTCTTCAGGATCGTGGGTCACGATCAGGCCGCTGGCGCCACAGCGAGAAAGTACGGCTGGCAGCTCGCTGCGCAGCCGCAGACGCACCTCCACATCAAGGTTGGAGAAGGGCTCATCGAGGAGCAGCACCGAGGGGCCCGGCGCCAGGGCCCGTGCCAGGGCGAGCCGCTGCCGCTGGCCACCCGAAAGCTCGTGGGGATAGCGGCCCTCCAGGCCATTGAGCCCGAGCAGCTCCAGCAACCAACTAGCCCGGCTGGTGTCCTGACCGCGCCGCAGGCCAAAACAGGCATTGCGCCAGGCGTCGAGGTGGGGGAACAGGGCATAGTCCTGAAACACCATGCCAACCCCCCGACGCTCCGGCGGCAGCCAGCGACCGGGGCCGGCCACGACCCGCCCGTCGATCAAGACCGAGCCGCGCTCCGGGCGCTCAAAGCCAGCGATCAACCGCAGCAAGGTGGTTTTGCCACATCCGGAGGGCCCAAGCAGGCCCACCAATTCACCCTGGTGCAGGGCCAAATTGATGCCTTGCAGCGTCCATTCGCCCGCTGTGGCGTTGGCGTAGCGATGCCACAAGCCCTGAAGCTGCACGTGTTCACGCAACGGCAACTCCGCAGACATCAGCTCGGCAAGGTGGCTGGAGATCGGCTCAGGACCGGCAAGGGCCATAGGCTCAGCCACCATCCTGACCTGGCATGAGTCACCCGATGCAACTCGAAGCAGTCATCACCGCCAGCGCCCCTGCGCCAGTAGGTCCTTACAACCAGGCCGTGAAGGCGGGTGGAGTGCTGTATTGCTCCGGTCAGATCGCCCTGGATCCCGCCACTGGCTTGATGGTGGGTGATGGCGATGTGGAAGCGGAAACCCGTCAGGTACTCAGCAACCTGCAGGCTGTGCTGAAAGCCGGTGGCAGCAGCCCAGGGCAGGTGCTGCGCACCACGGTTTTTCTTGCAGACCTGGGCGATTTCGCCCGCGTTAATGCGATTTATGCCGATCTGTTCAGCGACGGGGTGTCGCCGGCACGGGCCTGCGTTGAAGTTGCCGCCCTTCCCAAGGGGGCTCGGGTGGAAATCGACTGCATTGCCCTGGTGTCATAGGAGTCGGCGGCCAGGAATGAGTGGGTAGAGATCACTGATGCGGGTCCAAGGGGCAATCCATCAGTCCAGCGGCCTGGTCGTCTACGGCGCTGAGCCGCTCCAGGATTGAGCGCAGGTCGAGGACAGACAGCTCGCCATCTCGACCCCACTTCATCACCGAGCGACCGATATCGGTTGATTCGCCATTACCGGAGAGCACCGCCACGAGCTAAACCGCATGTGTTGGTTTGAACACTAGCCAGGTGCGCGGCAGTTGTCTCCTCGCCTCCCCGTTCCGGCACTCTTGCGGGCAACAGGAACTCGAAGAGGTCGCCCTGCACCTGCGGCGAAGACGGGCTCGGGCCTGCTGTGGCCGGGATGATGGGCTTACCTTTCTTCAATTGAGATGAAGCTGCCAGAGGGTTGGCGTGTCTGGCTGCTGGTTATTGGGCTAAACGCCCTAGCCGGCTATCTCTGGTTTATCGATCGGGGCGTCGAGCCGCCAGCCGCTGGCGGCAACCTCCTGGACTTGATCCGATCCCTGGGGCGCTGAGCCTTGCCTCAAGGCGCCGACGCCCCCCTAAGCTCCTTAGCGGCGGGGCGTGGCGCAGCTTGGTAGCGCGGGTGCTTTGGGAGCACTAGGTCGCAGGTTCGAATCCTGTCGCCCCGATTGACTTTTCACCGAT
>CAZKER010000348.1:0-10568 GCA_964551845.1 uncultured Cyanobium sp. | reverse complement strand
GCAATGGCTTCCGGTATGTTCCGCAATTAGGCCAGTTGGGCCCGCCAGTGGCTCAATAGGCCTGCGGCCGTTACTGCAGCCGTGCTGCAGCGCAAGATTGTGGGGCCCAGGCTCACGGGCTGCCATCCCTGGGCCAGTGCCGATGCTTCCTCGCCGGGAGTCCAGCCTCCTTCAGGGCCAATCGCCACCGTGAGCGGTTCGCCGGCACCAGGCAGACCTGCCAGGCAGGTCAGCGCCTGGGCAAGCAGGGGCATACCCGGGCGCCTGGTGGTGCAAAGCAGACCCCGGCCTGAACCACCCGGCGGCCCAGCCCCCAGCAATTCGACGGCTGGCCGCAGCGGGTCCAGCTGGGGGTGCCAGAGGCGCTCGCACTGCTCCAACGCCTCCCGCAGGATGGCCTCTGCTCGCTCCGGCTTTAGGGGGTCGGCGGCGACGCTGCGCTCGGCCTGCAGAGGTATGAGCCGATCGATACCTAGTTCACAGGCCATGCGCAACACCACGTCGGCATCGCGCTTCGGCAAGGCCACCGCCAGCTGCAGCATTAGTGTCGCTGGCGGCTCAAAAGCCAAAGGGGAGCCGAAGGCCTGCTCAAGTGCGGCCAGATCGGCGGGGCCCAACAGAGCACTCCAGAGCCTGCCTGCCCCGTCCACTACCGCAAACCGATCGCCGGGGCGCAAGCGCAGCACCCGGGTGAGGTAGTGGAGCTCCTGGCGCTCTAGCGCCAGCTCACCACCAGCACAGGATCCGGCGGGCAAGCGGCCGGAGGTAATCAGCAAACGGCGCAGGTCCCGGGTCACGCTGTTTGTTAGTCGCGGGGCTCAGGATCTTCTGCTTCGTCGTCATCCTGGTCATCTTCGTCATCAAGCTCATCGAGGCCGGGGAACAGGGCATCGGGCTGCTCCTCGATCGGCCAGTCGTCGTTGAGGCCGCCAATCAGCAACTCCTCGATCTCGAGCACGTCGTTGTTGAGCTGGCCCAGGGCATTGATCAACACGTCGAGGGCGAAGGCATCACTGGTACCGAGGTCCACCCAGCAGCGCGCCCACTCCTCCTGGTATTCCATCGGGCCCATGTTGTGCATCAGGGCTGGCAGGGCACTGACTGCAGCCTCCTGGCTGTAAGCCATCCAACCAAGCTCCGCACCCTCCTCGTGGGCCTGCAGGTTTTCGGCGTTGAAGCCACCCAGCTTGCCCAGGAAAAACCAACTGTCGAAGGCTGTTTCCAGGTAGCCACGCTCGCCCGAGCCCACCGGGTGAGGGAAACGCATCCAGATCCAGCAGTTGAAGGGATTGAATTCGCGGAAGCGCACCTCCATGGCGGATTGGCTGCAGCACAGAACCGTCTCAATCAAACACGCTCGCCGGCATGCTGGGGGCATGCTGGAACTCCGCGACATTGGCTACCAACCGGCCACGGCGGTGGCACCTGTGCTCCGCAGCGTCAGCCTCACCCTTCCCGTGGGCCGCGCCTCCTTGGTGGCCGGCCGCAGTGGCAGTGGCAAAACCACCCTGCTGGAGGTAATCAGCGGCCTAGCAGAGCCCTCGAGCGGCCAGGTGCTGTGGGAAGGGCAGCTGCTCAATGGTCGCCAGCGGCGCTGGCTATGCGGCCTGGTGTTTCAGTTTCCGGAGCGACATTTCCTCGGCCTCAGCGTGGGCCAGGAGCTGAAACTCGGTCACCGGCGGCTCACGGCGGAAGAGGCCCAGGGGGCCCTGCAGCTGGTGGGGCTCGGCGGGGTGTCACTGCAGCAGGCCCCGGAGCAGCTGAGCGGCGGCCAGCAAAGGCGCCTGGCCCTAGCGGTGCAACTGTTGCGCAACCCCCAGGTGCTGCTGCTGGATGAACCCACCGCAGGCCTCGACTGGGCAGTGCGGGACGAAATCCTGGAACTGTTGGCGGCCCTGGCCCAGGAACGAGCTGTACTTGTGGTCACCCACGAGCCGGAGCTGTTTGGCAGCGTGATCAACGGCGGCTGGCGGCTGGAGCGGGGCCAGCTGGAGCCCCTTAGCGCGCTGCCTACGATGGCTTGAACGATGGCCACACCCCAGGAAAACGAGCCTTGAGCGACCAACTTCTTCGGGCCACGGCCGCCGCCGGCGGCATCCGCATGGTGGCAGTCAGCACCACCCAGGCCAGCCGCACTGCCAGGGAGCGTCATGGCCTCTCCTTCCTTGCCAGTGCAGTGCTGGGCCGCGCCATGACGGCCGGGCTGCTGCTCGCCAGCTCGATGAAAGTGGCCCATGGCCGCGTCAACCTGCGCATCGCCTCCGACGGCCCCTTGAAGGGCCTGATGGTGGACGCGGGGCGCAACGGCACGGTGCGCGGTTACGTGGGCTATCCAGGTTTGGAGCTCGAACTAGTTAAAGATCCAGACGGCCTGGCCCACTTTGACTTCAAAACCGCATGCGGCACCGGCTATCTGCACGTGGTTCGCGACTTGGGCGAAGGCCAGCCCTTCAGCTCCACCGTGGAACTGGTGAGCGGCGGCATCGGCGAGGACCTGGCCTCATACCTGCTGCACTCCGAACAGACCCCTTCAGCGGTTTTCGTGGGCGAGCAGCTCGACAGCAGTGGCGTGCGCTGCAGTGGTGGTGTGCTGGTGCAGGTACTTCCCAAGGCCGCTCGGGAACCGGCTCTAGTAGCTCTGCTGGAAGAGCGCTGCCGCGAGGTGCAGCACTTCAGCCAGCGGCTGGCCGACTGCGAGGGACAGCTACACAGCCTGCTCGCAGATATTTTCCCCGACCTCGATCCCCAGCCCCTAGACGATGCTGAGGCTTGCACCCCGGTGCGATTCCACTGCCCCTGCAGCAGGGAGCGCAGCGTCAGCGCCCTGAAGCTGCTGGGCCGCGATGAACTGAGCTCCATGCTTGTAGAAGACGGCCAGGCAGAACTGATCTGCCACTTCTGCAATGCGATCTACACCGTGGAAGCAGCGGAACTTACGGAGCTGATCGCGGAGTTGGCACCAGCAAATTAAGGGAACCGACAGCCAAACTGCAATAAATCAAGCGATCAACAGAGCTCCAAGCAGCAACAGCAGCAGGGCGGGCAAGCTTTGGACTTGGGGCATGCTCAAGGGCAACCCCAAGGGCAGGCTGCTGGATAGGGCACCGGCCAAGATCGCTCCCACCAGTAATCCGATGAACAGAAGGCCAAACCCCCAACCCACTGCCGCGAGAAAGCGACGGTTGCGCCACTGCAGGTTGATTACAGCCATGGCTGTAGCCAGGGCCAGCACAAGGTCTGGGGGGAAGCTGGGAGCAAGAAGCAGTAGTAGCAATAACGCCCCGGCAGTGGCCATTGGGAACCAAAGCTCCCGCCCTGTCGCCAAAGCCAGGCCCGGCAGCCGCAGCTGAGGTGCAGCTACCCGGGGCAACTGCAACTGTGGCAGGGCCGGCACCGCCAACTTGGGCGGCGGTGGCGCCAATTGTTCCCGCTGGGAGGCGGACTTGGCCGCGCTGCTGACGCGGCCCTGTTGCCGTTCTTTAAGACGCTCCATCAGCACCGCGTCATAGGCGGCCTCGATGCGAGAGCGAGCCATGGTGTCATCACCCACCTCATCGAGCCGAGCCAACTTGGCGGCCTGCACTTCATCGAAACCAGCATCTGCAGGAACGCCCAGCCGCTCGTACGGACCGGAGGGATCGGCCGACGGTGATGTCTGGTCGGAGCGTTGAGTCATGACAAGCCGCGGCGCGGCACGAAGGGGATCACAAAACCTTCCCTAGTGACAGCGTATCGAGGCTTAACTAAAAAAGGGGCTCGCTGGAATGGAATCCAGCCTCCGATTGCAGACGGCGGAGGCAACTCTCTGCCTCCGCGGCCCCCAGTCGCTTGCGGTGCTTGAGCAGGGGAAGCTGGGGTGGCAAGTGGCTTCCCTCTCGCATTTCCACTGTGATCGCACCGATGGGTCCCTGGGAGGGCAGGAAGCTCACGTAATCGCAGCCCCCGTCTGGGCGGGGACGCACCAGCCAAAGAGGCTTGGGCATCGCTGTGATGGTTCGTTAAGAACTAGTCTGGCGCGGCTGATCCCCAGCCGTGGGCTTGCTCTGCTCTAGAGCGCGATCGGCTCAACTCCGCTCACCACCGGCGCCACGGCGCTCAGCTCCAGTTCCGGGTGTTCCTCCGCCAGCTGACCCAGGTTCCAGCTGTTCTTGAACAGCAACACCGGCCGGTTCCAGGCATCCCGCACCGTCTTGCAGTTAAAAATCCGCCCCACCTGCTCCAGAGCTGGCCAGCCGCCTACAACCCAGCGAGCTACCGCAAAACCGAGAGGTTCAAGCCGCGTCTGCACGCCATATTCATGCTCCAGCCGGTACTGCACCACCTCAAGTTGCAGCTGGCCCACCGCCGCTAAAATCGGATCCCGCTTGCTTTCATCTGTGTCGTAGAGGATCTGCACTGCTCCTTCCTCGCGCAGCTCATTGACGCCCTTACGGAAGCTCTTAAATGCAGAGGGGTTAGGGTTGCGCAACCAGGCAAATATTTCCGGAGAGAAACAAGGAATACCCTCGTATTCCACCTTTTGACCCAGATAAAGGGTGTCACCGATGGCAAACATGCCCGGATTGTTGAGGCCGATCACATCGCCGGGGTAGGCGTCCTCCACCACCTCCCGGTCTTGGCCAAAAAGCTTCTGGGGGCGCGACAGCCGAATCGCCTTACCGGTGCGCGCGTGTTGGACCGTCATGTCCTTTTCAAACTTGCCGCTGCACACACGCACAAAGGCCACCCGGTCGCGGTGGCGCGGATCCATGTTGGCCTGCAGCTTGAACACAAAGCCGCTGAAACCCGGCGCCACCGGCTCGATCTCACCGGCATTACTGGCACGGCCCACAGGCTTCTGGGCCAGCTCCAAAAAGGCATCTAGAAAAGGCCGCACACCGAAGTTGGTCATCGCCGAGCCAAAGAAAACCGGACTGAGCTCGCCTGCGTGCACTAGGTCCATGTCGAGGTCGGCACCGGCCCCCTCCAGCAACTCCAGTTCCTCGATTGCCTGAGCCAGGAGGTCCGGCTCCACTGCCCCCGTATCGCGGGCCTCCTGCACCGTGAGCAGCTTTTCCTCGCTCTGGCGGCCCCGCTCAGCGCGCTGAAACAGGATGACGTCGTGGCTGCGACGGTCGATCACACCGCGAAAGCGGTCGCCGCTGCCGATCGGCCAGTTCACCGGCCAGCAGGCCAGGCCCAGCTCCTGCTCGATCTCATCAAGCAGCTCCAGGGGCTCACGCCCTGGCCGATCCATCTTGTTGATGAAGGTGAAAATAGGGATGCGCCGCATGCGGCACACCTCAAACAATTTGCGCGTCTGTGGTTCGAGGCCCTTGGCAGCGTCCTCGAGCATCACCGCGTTATCGGCGGCTGCCAAGGTGCGGTAGGTGTCTTCTGAGAAGTCCTGGTGGCCTGGGGTATCCAGCAGGTTGATCGTGCTGCCCGCATAGTCGAACTGCAGCACCGTCGAGGTGATCGAGATGCCCCGCTGTTTCTCTAGCTCCATCCAGTCGGAGGTCACCTTGCGCTGCTCACCCTTGGCCTTCACGGCGCCGGCCTGCTGGATCGCACCCCCATAGAGCAGAAGCTTCTCGGTAAGCGTGGTCTTGCCCGCATCCGGGTGAGAGATGATCGCAAAATTGCGGCGACGGGACACTGCCTCAGCCAGGGCCGTCAGTTCTGGAGTGCTGTTGCTGCTACTGATCATCAACTCAGCCTGCCAGGCCGCTTAGTCAAGCCGGCCCCACACCTCCAGGTAGCGCTCCTGCAGCTGGGCCACCTGCAAGCCCCCCAAGCCTGAGTCCACCAGCTGCTGTGCCACCTCCGCAACCGTGAAGGCCGCATGCAGCGAGGCGCGGTAGTCGCAACGCAGAACCTCCGGGGCGCTCGCCATTTCGGCGGCCACCAGGGCCTCCACCGCTGCGGCACTGGCGGGCCGCCGCAGATCCTGCACGTATACAAATGCCCCAGGGGCGCCGAGCTGGGCCACCACCTGCCAGAGCACGGCCGGATCATGCAGGTGGTGCAACAGGCTGTTGCACACCACCGCAGAGAAGGCGGTCTCAAGCTCGCCCGGAGTAGCCAGCGGCAGCAGCGCCTCCTGAAAGCAAAGGCGCCCAGCAAGATCAGGTTCGGCGGCTAACCGCTCGCGCGCCACCGCCAGCATGCGCGGCGCTCCATCGAGCCCCAGCACAGCTGCGTCGGGCCATCGCCGGACCAAACGGAAAGTGATGTTGCCTGGTCCGCAGCCCAGATCCACAAGGGCCGTGCCGGGATCTTCGCCGCAGAGGTGGGCAAGGCGCTCCACCATCGCCGCATCGGAGGCGGCGAAATCGGCCTGGGCGTAGGCCAGCACCTGGCCGGCGGCATCCATCAGCTCCGGCTCCGGGATGCGCTGCATCGAAACAACAGAACGTTTGAACCATTGTGGCGCAGCCCTGATGGGCGATGCGCTGTTGCTGGTGTGATCGAGAAGTTGCGCACCCCACCAGTGGCGTTATGGTTCGGCTCACCTTCGGGCCGTACTGCCTGTGACGCTCTCCGCCACGCCCCCTACAGCCGCCAGTCAGAACGCCGAAACCGTTGCTGCTGAAAAGGCATATGCCGCTGCCAGCGGCAAGCCGGCGGGCGAGGCCCTCGACTTCCCTGCCACCGCTCCGGCAGCCAATCCAGTTTTTTACCGGACCTACAGCCGCAAGACCGAAACAGGCCGCGAAAGCTGGCACCAGGTTGCTGAACGCAACCTCGGCGGCCTGAGCAAGCTGGGCAACCTCAGCGATGCGGAAGTGGAGCTGATGCGCCGCATGCAGCAGCAGCAAAAAGCCCTGCCTTCGGGGCGCTGGCTATGGATCGGCGGTACCGAGTGGATCGAGCAGCAGCACAACTTCTCTGGCGCTTACAACTGCACCTCCACAAACCTGGTGGACTGGGAAGCCTTCGGTCTGATGATGGACCTGGCGATGATGGGCTGCGGCACCGGAGCCGTTATTGAGCCCCACCTGATCGGGCGGTTGCCGGCGGTGCGCAACCGACTCAGCATCGCCGCTGTGACCGACATCGGTGCCACCCCGGCCGGCCAACGCCAGGAGCACACCAGCCACAGCATCGAGGGCAACCGGGTTGCAATCAAGGTGGGTGACACCCGCCGCGGCTGGGTGGACAGCTATCAGCTGCTGCTCAATCTCTGCAGTGATCCGCGCTTCGGTAGCAGCGACCAAGGCGGCGAGGTTGAGATCAGCGTCGATCTTGCCGACGTGCGGCCCGTGGGCGAAACCCTCAAGGGCTTCGGTGGCATGGCCAACCCGGTGAAACTCAAGGACCTCTACGGCCGTGTGGCCCAGATCCTTAATAAGGCCCAGGGCCGCCAGCTCACCTCGGTGGAGTGCTGCCTGCTGATCGATGAGGCCGCTGTCACGATCGTGGCCGGCAACATCCGCCGCAGCGCCGGCATGCGCCAGTTCTGCGCCGACGACAACTCCGCCGCCGGCGCCAAGGAGAACCTCTGGCAGCAGGACAGCGAGGGCAACTGGAGCATCGATCCGGAAAGGGATTCCCTGCGCATGGCCAACCACACCCGGGTCTTTCACAACCGGCCCGACCGGGCAACGGTTCTGGAGGCGGTTGTTAAGCAGTTCCAAAGCGGCGAAGGCGCGATCCAGTTCGCTCCAGAAGCCATCGCCCGCTCCAACGCCGACCTACTGACCACCCCAGAACTGCGCACTGAGTTCATCGGCATCTACTGCGACCAAGGCCGCGAGCAGGCGGGCCGTTGGCTCACCACCCACCACCCCGAAATCAGCGACGCCGAACTGGAGCACCGCCTAGGCCGCTACGGGCTAAACCCCTGCGGCGAGATCCTCGGCGCCGACTTCCACTGCAACCTGGCTGAAATCCACCTCAACCAGATCGACCCCGCCGATCTGGTGGCCCAAGAAGATGCCTTCCGTGCCGCCGGCCTGGCCGTGGCCTGCCTGCTCAACCATCGCTTTGAGGTGGAGCGCTACCGCCAAAGCCGAGCCTGGGATCCGATCGTGGGCGTGAGCTTCACCGGCCTGTTTGACTTCTTTGTGCACGCCTTCGGCACGCCCTGGCTCACTTGGTGGGAGGCGGGACGGCCCAACACCCAACAGGGGTTGGAGTTCAAGGCCAAAGAGGCCGAATTCCTCAGCCGCTGGAAACAGATCGTCAACCAGTCGGTGTGGGACTACTGCGATCGCCACGGCCTGCGTCGCCCCAACCGCTGCACCACCGTGCAGCCTGCTGGCACCAAGAGCCTGCTCACCGGCGCCTCACCAGGCTGGCACCCCCCCAAGGCCCAGCGCTTCATCCGCCGCATCACCTTCCGCAAGAACGATCCGGTGGCGCTCGCCTGCATGGACTACGGCTACACAATCGTGCCATCGCAAAGCGATAAAGACGAACAGGGCCGCCTGCTGGATGATCCATTTGATCCCCGCTGCACCGAGTGGCTGGTGGAAATCCCCACCGAAGTGAGCTGGGCAAATATCCCCGGTGCCGATGCGGTGGAAATCAACAACTTCTCAGCCCTGGCCCAATTCGACTTTTACATGCAGGTGCAGAAGCACTACACGGCCCACAACACCTCGGCAACCGTGGAGTTCCGCGAGAACGAAATCGAACCCCTGGCTGAAGCCATTTATCAGGCAATCGACCAAGGGGAGGGCTACATCTCTGCAGCCCTGCTGGCTCGCTTTGACGCCAACGCCACCTTCCCGCGGCTGCCATTTGAACCAATCGACCACGCCACCTACCTACGCCTCAACGCTGAGGTGGCATCCCGGCGCAGCACTACCTGCTTCTTCGAAGCCCTGCAGCGCTATGACGGGGGCGAACAGCCGATGGAGGCGGGTCCGGCGGGGTGCGATAGCGACAAGTGCCTGCTGCCGCTGGCCAAGCCCAGCAACAACTAACCCATTACTATGAATGGCTGTTGCGGCAGTGCTGCAACAGCACCTTGGAGAGGTGGTCGAGTGGTTGATGGCTCTGGTCTTGAAAACCAGCGAAGTGAAAGCTTCCGCGGGTTCGAATCCCGCCCTCTCCGTTTTCAAATCTTTGTCCTAACAAAGTCCTTTCAGTCAAGCTCCACCTCAGCATGCATTGCCCAGATGGAAGCGCCCAACCGCCTTGCTTCTTGCTCGAAGTAGTCAGCTAGCTCAGCTGAACACTCTGACGCGTGGCAATTAACCAGGATTTCCCCAAGCAGGACCCGCAGAACCGCGACCCGCTCGGCGTAGCACTGGGTGGTGATGGGGAGGATTGGCATTGCAAAACCAACAAGAGGGAACACGAACCAGAAGAACATCGCGGAGGGAGTCCCGCCTCGGCTTGCTGCACAACTGGCCATAAATTGCAGCAGGGCGTCGCACTCCTGCAGCTACAGCCCACAACATAAATAGGCACCCTTAGCTTGAAAGGCACCTTTCAATCTGCATTCCGATGGCCTTGATTAAATGGGAACCTCTGCGGGATATCGAAGATATTTTTGAGCGTTACAGCCGTTCCTTGGGCGCACCTCTCGTGCGACCTTCCGACTTGGCCCGTTCCTCCGAACTGCTGGCGAATGGCGAATGGTGCCCTCGCGTGGACATCAGTGAAAATGACAATGCCTTCCAGATCAAGGCTGAAGTTCCAGGTGTGTGTAAAGACGATGTGAAAGTGACCCTCGAAAACGGCGTGCTAACACTGCAGGGAGAACGACGTCAAGAGCAAGAGGAGAAGGGTCTGCGCTTCCATCGTGTAGAGCGCTCCTATGGAAATTTCATCCGTAGCTTCACGCTGCCCACGAATGTGGATGCCCAGCAGCTCAAGGCCCACTTCCATGACGGGCTGCTTGAGGTAGACATCCCCAAAACGCCCGAAACCCAGGCCGCCAGCGTGCAAATCCCGGTGGAGTAAGAACGCCTACCCAGCAAAGCTGCTGCGCATCGTTGGCAGCTCGGCGCAAATCAGCAGGGGGCCCGTCCGGGCCCAACCCAGCGTGATGGGCTGAGGTTGGTTTCCTACCGCCGCATGGCCCTAACCGCCCTTACCCCAAAAACCCAACCCCAGGCCCATCACGCTCCGGCCCGAATCCGGCGCCACTTCGAGGCTGCCGGAATCGAGCTCAACGGTCCCCGCCCCTGGGACCTGCAGGTTCATAATCCAGCCCTCTACGGCGACCTAATCCGGCGCGGCAGCCTGGCCCTCGGCGAGAGCTACGTGCGGGGACACTGGGATTGCGACCAGCTCGATGGCCTGTTCACACGGTTGCTTGCAAAGGACAACAGCCAACGAGTCGTGCTTGGACTAAACGCCACCGCCCAGTTGCGGCGGCGCATCCAGGCCCTAGGCAACTCCGTACTGAACCAGCAATCAACGCGGCGGGCCTACCAGGTGGGACGCCGTCACTACGACGTCGATCCGCGGGTGTATGCGGCCATGCTCGATGGGCGCCGGATTTACAGCTGCGCCTATTGGCAACAGGCCCGGAGCCTGGAGGAAGCCCAGGAGCACAAGCTGCGGCTGATCTGCGAAAAACTGGAACTGGCTCCAGGCCAGCGGCTGCTCGACCTGGGTTGCGGCTGGGG
>CAZKER010000347.1:0-1648 GCA_964551845.1 uncultured Cyanobium sp. | reverse complement strand
CACGGTCGCATCCCCGTTGTACCGACCCGTTACCGCGTAGCTCAGCTCAGGCGCGGCGTCCAGCTGGTGAAAGACCATCTGGCCGATCTTCATGCCAGGCCATAACAGCTGCGGCCATAGCTGGCGATTGTTCCGCAGCTCTAGTGTTAGCACTGAGCCGTGGAAGCCGGGGTCACACCACACGGCGAGCGCCTGATCCAGTCCTTCGCGAGCACGGCTGGACTTCAGGCGAAACTCAGCTGCTACATCATCCGGTAGGTGGAACACCTCCACCGTCTGCGCTAGGCAGAACTGACCCGGCACCAGCAGGTAGGGCTCGTCTTCGCTGTGCCTCGCCAAGGGGTATGGGATCAGCGTGGGGGATTCCGCTGATTCGATCAGCAGTTGATCCCCGAGGCGTACATCTAGTGATGCGGGATTGATCAGGGCGTCGTCGTAGCCCGTCATCATGCCGTCTATGCAGCGGCTGCGGATTTGCCAATCTGAGAGAATGGTCACAGCGCAATCACCGAACGCGAGAGCATCAGCTGGGGCAGCGTCCATTCTGTGCCTTGGTGATCGACCACGACGTAATGAGGCCAGCCGAGTAGGCCGGCACCGAATGCTGCGGTGATCTTGGCTGGCAGCTGCTCCCAGCCTGCGACATAAACAGAATCACCCACGACGAATCGCCAGGGGTTGTCTTTGAGTTTCTCGATGATCATTGCTGTTGCTCCAATTTGTTGAGTTGAGAGATGGCTGTGTTCAGAATGCCGAGATCTTCCAGCGGCCAATCGAGTTGCCCGGCGACGTATGCCGCCCATAGCCGCTCGTAGACCGCGTTGGCTTGCTGGGCGAGGGTGGTCATCGAGTCACCTTCGCCTCAGATTGCAGGTATCCCACCAGTTCTATTGTCTCGATGCGCTCCGCTTTAACCCAGTCGGTGATGGCGTCCATTTCATCTTTGGCAACTTCGCGCACCATGGTCAGCTCAGGTAGATCCCTAGCCGTGAATCGGATGCTGAATGAAGTCGTGAGCGGGTGAATGTTGAGAGCCTTGATCAACCGCTTAACGGATGGGCTGCGCGGCCCCACCGAATGCGGCACCCGTCGGGCACTGCTGGCGAGTAGCTGACTGAGCTGAATACTGGTCATTACTGGCAGGGTTGCCATCAGCGGTAACAGCAGCAGATCGCCGCCAGTGGGAATCGCTGGAATCATCGCCGCACCTCCACCATCTGCATCTGCGCCTCACGCTCACGAGCCACGACACCAGCCACTAGGCCCAGCAGGCAGAGCGCCAAAGCGATCACGGTTCGGCGACGGGCATCGGCCTGGGCAGCAAGCGCAGCACGCCTGCGCTGGGCCCGATATACAGCCAGCGAAACCACCGGCTGATCACAGCTGGGGCGTGATGGCGATGATCTGAGCCTGCGGGAATTGCCGCTGGAACGATTCGCGAATAGCCGTCTCGCTCCAGCCCGTGGGCACGATCCATTGAAGGTCGATGGTTGCATTGTCTTTTTGGTAGGTGATTTCGTAGGCCATGGGTCAGACAAGTTCCTTACCGGTCATCGACGGCAGCGACCAGCCTTCAGGTGATGCGGCGGCTGCATTCATCAGGTCAGAGGCAATAGCCCGGCACTGCCCGGCTAGCTCGGCGCTTAGG
>CAZKER010000346.1:0-4152 GCA_964551845.1 uncultured Cyanobium sp. | reverse complement strand
GCGGCACGGGCACCATCGCCGTTGGACGCAATCCGGCCGGCCAGGAACACCGGTGCTCTGGCTGGGGCTGGCTGCTCGATCGGGCCGGCTCCGCCACCGACATCGGCCGCGATGGCCTAGCCCTCAGCTTGGCGATGGCGGATGGACGCCAGCCCGACTCGCCCCTGCGAGCCAGGGTTTGGGCCGGACTGAATCTGAGCACAAGCGACCCCCAGGCCGCCCAGGCCATCAAGGCCCTAGTGGTGGAGCCTGGCTTCGGTGCAGCAGGCTTCGCCCGCCTGGCGCCGCTGGTGGCGGCCGCCGCCAGTGAGGGGGATGCCGGCGCTGCCGCCGTTGTGGAGCGATCCGCCCAGGCCCTGGCCTCAATGGCGGCAACAATCAGCAAACAGCTGCAGCTAGATGCCCCGCCGGTATGGCCCATGGGCGGCGCGCTTGAGCACCTTGCGTTGCTGCGCGGCCGGCTTGAGGCCTGCCTTGGTCAGTGCTGTCCAGGGGCCCACCTGCTTATTCCTGCGGCAGATGCCTGCAGCGGAGCCCTGAGCATGGCCCGCGAATGCCTGGAAGCTAGGCCGCGTTGAGGTGCTGCTCCGCTGCGGCGGCCAGCTGGCTCGACCAGTGCTCCACCAGCTGCTGATCGGCCGCCTCCACCATCACCCGCAGCAGCGGTTCGGTGCCGCTAGCGCGCACCAGCACCCGGCCGCTGCCCTGCATCGCCGCTTCAGCGGCCTCAAGCACCTGCTGGAGCGGAGCGCAGTTCTGCCACTGCTGGCGTCGCTGCCGGTCGGTCACCGTCACATTCACCAGGGTCTGGGGATAGGGCTGGAAGCTGCCGTCCAGCCAGTCAGCCAACGATTGGCCACTGCGGTGCAACAAGGTGGCCACCTGCAGAGCGGTGAGCAGCCCATCGCCACTCATGCCATGGCGAGCCGACAAAATATGGCCCGACTGCTCGCCACCCAGGCCTGCGCCCAGCTGCTCCATCGCTTGATGGACGTATTGATCGCCAACGGCGGTGCGCTCAAGCACCCCACCCTTGGCCTGCCAGGCACGCTCAAAGCCGAGATTGGACATCACCGTGGCAACAATGCGATTGGCTGGCAACTGGCCCGCATCCAGCAGCCACGATCCCCAGAGATAAAGAATCTGGTCGCCGTCCACCACCCGGCCCCGGCCATCGACTGCCAGCATCCGATCAGCATCGCCGTCGAAGGCGAAGCCCATGCTGGCTCCGCTCTCCAGCACCGCCCGCCTGAGCGGCTCGAGGTCGGTGCTGCCGCAGCCAACGTTGATGCACTCCCCATCGGGCTGGCCATGCAACACCGTGATTTCGGCGCCTAAGGCGCGAAATGCCGCCTCTCCACAGGCTGTAGCCGACCCCCAACAGAGGTCGAGCACAATCTTGCAGCCCTCCAGGCGCCGCCCCATCACGCTGGCCACCAAGGCCCGTTGGTAGTCAGCCAGCAAGTCGTGGCGATCGCACACAACTCCAGTGCCCACGAACCCACCGGAGGCCCCTAAACCTGTGCCAACCCCCTGCAGCCCAGCCTCGATCGCCTGTTGCTGGCCTCGGCTCAGCTTGGCGCCGGAGGCTCCGAACACCTTGATGCCATTGTCTTCGGGAGGGTTGTGGCTGGCAGACACCATCAGGCCTCCAGCCGCCCCCAGACGGCGAATCGCACCAGGGATGGCCGGCGTGGGGCAGAGCCCCAGTGCCCATACCTCCCGGCCTGCGGCCGTGAGCCCCGCCGAGAGCGCCGCCACCAGCATCGGGCCACTGCTGCGGGAATCCATACCGATCAGCACTGGTGCTCCCTGAGGCAACACCTGACCGCACCAGAAGCCCACCTGCATGGCCAAAGCCGGGCTCACCTGGGTCCCCACCTGGCCGCGAATGCCATCGGTACCGAAACCAGCCACGCCACCCCGCAAGGGAAGGCCAACGGGATGGGGAGCCAGATCGGCCATAGGCAGTAGCAAATGTCGCAATCCCCTCAGGCTACGTGGACTGCTGCAAAACTCTTCGCCTGGGCCAGAGCCTGTTCAGCGCCAGCGGCGGGGCCACCAGATCCAGCACACCAGCTCGCCGATCGTCCAGAGCAGCAGCGCACCCACCACCCAGCCGGGCAACCAGCTCAATGGCCAAAAGGGGCGCAGCAGCAATACCAATCCCGAAGCCGCCAGCACCCGCAACGCCCGCAACCGCTGCTCAGCTCCAGGCAAGCTGGAGAGATAGGGGGGGAGAGAGGGCAGGCGCACCAGCTAAGTGGGATTCACACCTCCCCAGAATGCCGAAGCTGCGCCGCTGTTGCCCTTGGCTCGCCTCCCCCTGCTGCTGGCCCTCACCTGTCTGGGCAGCGGTGCCGCCTTGGTGGGCGGCAGGGCACTGCTGACCCTGATTCCCCCACTAGACCCAAGCACACCCACCCCAACCCTGGAGCGACTGCGACGGTTCTCGCCCGATCCGGAACGCCGCCGGGAGGCCAGCCTGCTGCTGGTGCGGCGCCAGGCAGCAGGCGACTTGGTCCGCGAGCGGCGTTTGCTGCGTGGCCAGGGCTGGGGTAGCAATGAGCTGGCCGCCCTGGTGCTCAAACGGGATGCCCTGGCCGCCGAAGCCCTGGGCGATCAAGCAGTAGCTCAGCAGCGCTGGCAGCAGCTGGTGCGGCGCTTCCCCGAGACGCCTGCCGCAGCCGATGGGCTTTATGCCTTGGGCCGGCAGCACCCCCAGCTGCGGCAGGAACTGCGCAGCCGCTTCCCAGCCCATCCCGCTGCCCTGGCGGCAGCCCTGGAGGCTGGTCCGAGCGATGCAGATCGCCTGCAGGGAGCTCTGCATCTTGCCCGTCACGGTGTGCGCTGGCCCGGGGCGGGGCAACGGTTGCGCCAGGCCTGCCAGAGCAAGGCCGCAGCAGCCACCCCTAGCCAGCGGGATCAATTGGCCTGGGGCCTGGCCCAACAGGGCGACTCGGCAGCTGCCATTAGCTGCCTCAAGGGCAGCTCTCCGGGCCCAGACACCCAGCTGGCACTCGGCCAGGCCCTGCTCAGTGGCGACAGCGCGCAACAAGCCCAGGCCCAACGGCTGCTCCTGCAACTGGCCAAATCCGCGCCCCGCTCCACTCAGGCCAGTGAGGCCGTGGCCCTGCTCAGCGAACAGCCAGGACCCAGTGCTCTCCAGGCCCTGAAGGCGCTGCCTTCTGCCCTGCAGGACACCGCCCCGGTGCGAGCACGGCGGGCGATGGAGAGTGGCGATATCGGCGCGACGCTGGCGGTCCTGCAGCGCTGGCCCAACGATCCAGCCAGCTGGGAACTGCAGTGGCAGCGGGCCCGACAGGCCCTGCTCAAGCGCCAATGGGCAACGGCCACAACGCTGCTGAGTGCGCCGATCGGTCGCGAATTACCGGTAGGGCTAATCGGACGCCAGCTCTTCTGGCTGGGTTTTAGCCAGCAGCAGCAGGGCGCCACCACCAAAGCGCAACGCACCTGGAGTGATCTGACCAAACAGCATCCCAGCGGGTACTACGGCTGGCGAGCGTCGGTAAGACTCGGCCGCGACGATCTCAACCTCGATCCCGTCAGCAGCCCGGCCCTAGTTCAACCCCGATGGCACCCCCTTGGCAGTGGCGACGGGCCGCTCGACCGGCTCTGGCGCCTCGACCAATCCCTGGAAGCCTGGGAGCACTGGCGCACGAGGCGGACCTCCCCCCCCCGTAGCCCCCAGGAGCTGGCAGTGGAGGGCCGGCTGCGGCGGGCCGTTGGAGACCACTGGATGGGCCTCGGCCAACTCGAGCAAGCCAACCTGCGTCTACCGGTAGGCGCGGCCTGCGAGCTGGCTCAGCAGCTAGAGCGCGACCTGCAAACCGCCAGCTTCGTGGCTGAGCTAGAGGCAGCTGGGGCGACCGCCGGAGTGCCTGCAACCCTGCTGGCAGCCGTAGCCAAGCAGGAATCGCGCTTCAGCCCGGGGGTGAGCTCCGGCGCCGGTGCCGTCGGCTTGCTCCAACTGATGCCAGCCACTGCCGCCGAGCTGGCAGGCATGCCCCTAACGGCGGATGTCCTCACCGATCCAGCCCGCAATGCCCAACTAGGCGCGCTTTACCTGAAACAACTGCTGAGTCAGTGGCAGGGCAACCCCGTGCTGATGGCTGCCAGCTACAACGCCGG
>CAZKER010000345.1:0-20027 GCA_964551845.1 uncultured Cyanobium sp. | reverse complement strand
CCGCGATGGTGTCCGGGGCTTTTTTGTTGTAAGCCTGGCTGGTGATGGTCCGCTGATGGACAGGCTCCCGGAGCCGCTGCTGCTGCAGCTCAGGCTGGCGGGCGAGAGCGTCGTCGATCTGTCGGCCCGCAACCTGGCGATGAGCACGGCGATGGCACTTCATCACAATCGCGCTGGTGATGTCGCCCAGCAGGGGGCTTCTGAGCGGGTCCAGGCTCGCTGCACCGAGCTGCTTCGCGGTTTGGAGCCCCAAGCCGTCAAGGACCGTCTGGAAACCCTGCTGGCCGCTACCGCTGGTGAAGGCGAAGACGTCGCCTTTCTGGAGCGCTGGGGCTACGACGCCGAGCAGCGGAGCTCGATTGCCGCTGCGATCGAGGCGGTGGCCGAGGCTTGAACCGGGCCAAGATGGCAGCATCGCCCTCCCGTTGGCCCTGCCCATGATTCGCCCCTTAACCATCCGGGCGTTACGCATCCTGGCCACGGGAATCGGTGCCGCCGCCCTGCTGGGACCGGCCCCGGCCAGGGCGATTGAAACCATCAATTTGCGGCTGCCTCTGCTAGAGACAGACTTCAGCATCCGGGTCGCTGAATTGCGCAGTCCGGAGGCCTTGATTACAGGCGACAGTGATCTTGCCGAGCTCGACCGGGCCACTCGAGGCGAGATCGGCCGCAGGCTAAAGATCATATTGGGAACCAACTTGCCCTTTGATATCAAGGCGGTACTTCGCAAGGCCCAGGGATCACCGCTGCTGGATCAGGTGCTGCTTTTGGTAGGGGCACTGGGCGACATCGATGGTTTGCCTGATCCCCTCGATCCGGCTGAGTTTGAGCAAGCGATGGAGCGGGCCGCCGCCAAGGGTGGCATCAGCTTGCTGGATGTGATTGAGCAGCTACCAGGCCAGAGCGTCACGGTGGAGTTGGGCCGGCTGGGCTTTTCGGTTCAGCGCTTTCGCGACCAACGCCGTTCGGCTGAAAAACTGATTGCCTCCATGCCGGCGGTGGGCAGTGATGGACCTCTGCAGGAAGCAGGGCCGCTGTCTGTTGACCGGCAGGAATTAAGCATCGCCGTGGGTCATCGCTCGGAGCCGTTGGCCCTGGTGTTGCTCGAGCCAACGGGATCAGGAGCTGCGTTAAATCGACTGGTGGTGATTTCCCATGGGCTATGGGACGACCCCAGCAACTTCGAGGGGTGGGCAGCCCACTTGGCTAGCCATGGCTACACCGTGGTGCTGCCCCGTCACCCAGGCAGCGATCAAAGCCAGCAGCGAGCGATGTTGGCAGGCAAGCAGCCGCCTCCCAGTCCGTTTGAGCTGGCCCTGCGGCCTAAAGATGTGTCGGCAGTTATTGATGCCGCCGCCCAGGGCAGGCTGGCCCTGCGCCGACCGGTGAACACCCAGGCTGTGCTGGTGGCGGGCCATTCCTGGGGGGCAACTACGGCGTTGCAGCTGGCTGGGGCCCGGCCGATCACCACCAAGCTTCAGCGGCTCTGCGATGAGGTGCGCGATCCATCCCGCAATCTCAGCTGGGTGCTGCAGTGCAACTTCGTGGGCTCGGCGGACAGCGCCGCTCTGTTTGATCCCCGGGTGGTTGCGGCCATTGCCGTTAGTCCGCCGATGCGTCTGCTGTTTGATGTCGATTCCGCCCGCAATATGACGGCGAAGGTGTTGGTGATCAGCGGCAGCCGCGACTGGGTGGTTCCGCCTGGGCCTGAGGCGATTGAGCCGATGGCCAGGGCTACCAGGGATGGCGGCAGTGGCCATCGCTTGGTGCTTGCTGAGAATGCCGATCACTTCAATTTGCGTTCGCCCCGGGGCGAGGCCGGTGGTCCCCTGCGGGGTCTGCTGCTGGCCTGGTTCAACGCCGCTGCTCGCACAAGCCCAGGTGCCGCGCCCCAGTTGCCGCTTGATGGTTGGGGTAGTGCCACCCATCCCCTGAGGGAAGTGACATCGGCATTGCCCCAGCCACCAGCTCAGCCATAAAAAAAGCGCCCTTGATGGGCGCTAAATCCGTTGAATCGAGGCTCAGTCGCGACGGCCACCACCCTGGAGGGCAATGATCAGCCGCAGGATGAAAATGAACAAGTTGATATAGGTGAGATACATCCCGAGAGCGCCGGCCAGGTATTGGTCGTCGCTGTAGGTGCGGGGCATCGTGTAGAAGTCAACGAACGCTGCTCCCACAAACAGCACGGTGCCGAAGCCTGCGATTAGCAGTTCGAATGTGCCACCGCTGAATACGCCAGGGGCAAAAATGCCACCAACGATTTGCACAACCATGGCGATCAGGAGGCCGAGGATGCCCAGGCCCACCACGCCACTGAGGGCCTGCCCAACGTTGTCGCTCATGCGACGCCCCACCACCGAGGCAACCACAAAGGTGATGCCTGTAGCCAGGGTGGCTGTGCCGATGGCGCCGACGCCAGCGGCGCTGACCGCGTAGGCCACGATGCCGCTGAGGGTGAAGCCAGTCAGAAGGCTGTAGGCCGTCAACAACGGCAATGCCGTGTTGTTGTTGCCCTTCATGGCCACGTTCTGTGCCACGAAGAACAGGATGAAGTTGCCAATCAGGGCCACCCAGAACAGGGGCATGAACAGGCTGGGGCTGCTGGCCATCAGGGCCAGGCCACCCATCACCCCACCTGCGGTGAGAACCATGCCGCCGCCCACGTAGGGCAGGGCCTTGTTAACCACATTGGGGCCCACCAGGGCGCTGGATTGGGCCTCACGGATGGCCTGTTGAAAGTTGCTGCTGGCCGGCATGACGCACCAGTGAATTCGAAGTATTCACATCCTGCCAGCCATCTGCAGACAACGGGAGGCCCTATTGGCTGCCGTTGGTGCGGATCTCCCTATCAGGCGCCGTCGCCGCGGTGATGCCGTGGGCCTGGCCAGGCAACTAACCCGATCACTGCAACGCCGGTGCCGATGCAGGACTCCGCAAAGCGCAGCAGGGCGTTCAGAACCGGACTCAGCTTTGGATCAAGGCTGCCTGTGACCATGACCACAATCACCGTGATCGCAGCTAAGCGGCCATGGCTCGGAATGTTCAAGGTGGTGCAGAGCAGCACTGTTGCGAAGATCGCCAGGGCCATTCCCAGGGGATGAAAGGGCAGCAGTGTCAGGTAGACCGCGCTGGTGCTTGCTCCGATTGCTGATCCCAGAATGCGCAGCGAGGCCGACGAGGTGGTTTCCTTGCGTGTGGCCTGGGTTACCACGATTGCTGAGATCGCAGACCAAAGCCCACCGATCTTCGGTAAATAACCTGGAAATAGGCTCGTGAACCAGGAGCCGATTACATAGGCCACCAGAGCTGCTACGGCAATTTCTGCTGGAATGCGCAAGCGCTCAGCGCTGTTCATCGGTTGAGGCGGCTCTCGGGCTGATCGAAACGCCTTTTGCCTGGCTGCGCCAGTCTGCTGGCATCCTGATCGGCATAGGCATTCACCAAGCGCTGCACCAGCGGATGGCGCACCACATCACCAGAGGTGAGTTCACAGATCGCCACCCCTTCAATCCCCTGGAGCACCTGGGCTGCATCCTGTAGGCCGCTCATCACCCCAGCCGGCAGATCTACCTGGGTGGGATCGCCAGTGACCACCATGCGAGAGTTATGCCCCAGCCTGGTGAGCACCATGCGCATCTGGGCGGTGGTTGTGTTCTGGGCTTCGTCGAGGATCACAAAGGCGTCGGCGAGGGTGCGGCCGCGCATATAGGCCAAGGGAGCCACTTCGATCACCCCTTTTTCCTGCAGGGCGCTGGTGCGCTCGGCTCCGAGCAGGGCGTGCAGGGCGTCGTAGAGGGGGCGCAGGTAGGGATCAACCTTCTGTTGCAAGTCGCCCGGTAAAAAGCCAAGCCGTTCACCCGCCTCTACGGCCGGGCGTGTGAGCACCAACCGGTCAACTTTGCGGTCGGTAAGCATGCGCACCGCCTGGACGGCGGCCAGAAAGGTCTTGCCCGTGCCGGCAGGGCCGAGGGCAATGGTGAGGTCGTGGCTTTCCATTGCTTCCACGTAGGCCTGCTGGCGCAGGGTGCGCGGGCGTAGGAGCTTGCCGCTCTGGCTGCGGGCCAGCACCTGGCGGCCCAGTTGCTGATGCTCCTTGCTCCGGCCGGTATCGAGGGCCTGCAGGGCAACCTGCACATCCACCTGGGTGATTGCCTGGCCTTCCTCCCACAGGTGGCGAAGCAGTTCTACTAAGGCAGCAGCCCGCTCCAGCTGGCTGGGGGGTGCCTGAATGAACAAATCAAGCCCCCGCAGCACCAGCGAAGCTCCGGTAAGGGCTTCGAGACGACGCAGGGTGGATGATTCGGAGTCACCTGCCAGAGCTAGAGCCGCAGCAGGATTGGGGAGGGAGATGGCAAAACTTGAATGCCCCTCTGGCTCTGCCATGGGGCGAACGATCAAGCTTCGGCGGTAGCGGTGGCTTCTGTTGTTGCTTCGGCAGCAGTGGCTGCTTCAGCGGCAGCAGCTTCAGCAGCGGCTTTGGCTTCTGCGGCGGCAGCGGCCTCGGCAGCCTTGGCCTCAGCCGCTTCCTTGGCAGCCTGTTTAGCTGCCGCGTCGCGGGCCTCAGCCTGCTTCTGCTTGCCGACGATTTCGGCAGGGCGCACGGTCTTCTCAATCAGGCCGCCCTTCTCGAGCAGGGAGCGCACCGTGTCGGTGGGTTGGGCGCCCTGGCTCAGGCGATTGCGGATCGCCTCTGTGTCGAGACGGGTCTCTTTGGTACGAGGGTTGTAGAAGCCAAGCTCCTCTAGCGGACGTCCGTCGCGGCGAGAGGTGCTGTTGGTGGCCACGAGGCGGAAACTCGCTTCCCGCTTCTTTCCAAACCGCTTCAGGCGGAGCTTGATCATCGTGGCCTTGCGCTAGGTGTCCAAACAAGCAATGTACCCGGTCGGGTGCTCAAAGCTGACCGAATCCCTTGCGTTTCTTGGCGGGCTTGGCAACTCTTTGCCCCGCCCCACCGCCACTGCCACCACCACCGCCCATGGGACCTGGCATTCCTGGCATCCCAGGCATTCCGGGCATTCCGCCCATCCCTGGTAGGCCACCCATGCCCGGCATTCCGCCGCCACGGGTCATTTGCTGCATGAAGCCGCGCATCTTCTGGAAATCAGCCAGCACCTTGTCCACGTCGGCCGAGCTGTGGCCGCAGCCAGAGGCGATGCGGCGCCGGCGGGAGGGTTGGGAGGCCAGCAGCTCCGGTTGCTGCCGTTCGACTTCTGTCATTGAGCCGATCATCGCCTCGATCTTCTTGAGCTGCTCTTCGCCTTGCTTAAGCATGCCGTCGTCGATCTTGTTCATGCCCGGGATCAGTTTCATCAGGCCTCCCAAGGAGCCCATGCGCCGGATCATGCGCATCTGCTGCAGGAAGTCGGAGAAGTCGAAACTGGCTTCCTGGAGTTTTTGCTGCATGCGGGCCACGTCGGCCAGCTCCACCTCCTTGGTGGCTTTCTCCACCAGGGTGAGTACATCGCCCATGCCAAGGATGCGACTTGCCATCCTCTCGGGGTGGAACGGCTGCAGCGCCTCAACCTTCTCGCCGGTGCCGATGAACTTGATCGGCGCACCGCTCACCTTGCGGATTGAGAGGGCGGCGCCACCGCGGGAGTCGCCGTCGAGCTTGGTGAGCACGGCTCCGGTGATGCCCACTTGTTCGTGGAAGGCCCGGGTGAGATCGGCGGCTTCCTGGCCGATCATCGAATCCACCACCAGCAGCACCTCGTCGGGCTGCACGGCCTGGCGGATCCGCACCATCTCCTCCATCATCGACTTATCGATCTGAAGGCGACCGGCGGTGTCTACCAGCACCGTGTCGAAGCCCTCCTCTCGGGCTTTGGCGATGCCGGCTGCGGCGATGTCCTCGGGTTTGGCATCGGTGCCAAGGCTGAACACCTCGACGCCGATTTGGCTGCCGAGGGTCTTCAGCTGCTCAATGGCGGCGGGCCGGTAGACGTCTGCTCCCACCAGCAGGGCCTTGCGCCCCTGCTCTTTCAGGTGCAGGCCCAGCTTGGCGGTGGCGGTGGTTTTGCCGGCGCCCTGCAGGCCGGCCATCAGCACCACCGAGGGCGCACCTGGCTTGCCACCCGCCGCCAAGGGGGCATTCTCGCCACCCATGGTGTCAACCAGTTGCTCGTGCACCAGCTGGATGAATTTTTGGTCCGGGCTCACCCCCCGCACCACCTCGGATCCAACGGCCTTGCGGCGCACTTCTTCGACGAAGTCCTGCACCACCGCCAGGCTTACATCTGCCTCCAGCAGGGCCCGGCGCACCTGTTTGAGCGCGCCTTCCACGTTGGTTTCTGTGATCGAGGCCTGCCCCCTCAGGCTCTTGACCGCGTCTTCAAATCGCTGGGAAAGCTCGTCAAACATCGCGGTGCTGCTCCGGGACCAGGGGTGGGGCCTGGGCCCCATATTGAAATGATCGTAAAAACCAGTCCAGCAAACGCGCTAGTCCAGCTGATCAGGGGACCTTCTGAAAGCTCACCAGGCGCCAGATGCCCCCGTCGCGGCCGAATACGTAGAGGTTGCGCAGCTCCATTTTGCTGGGCTCGCCCTGCGGATCCCCCTTGGCGTTGAGCCGCTGATCGGAGTAGCGCAACCTCACCGTCGCCGCGATGCGGTTGGCGTCCCGCTCGTTGATCACCAGATCGGTGATGTCGGTGCTGATGGTTTGGGTTTCGCCGCGGGCTTGGTCGGCGTTGCGCTCCGAGGCGAGGCGATCCAGCTGGGTTGGCCGGGCCAGCACCTCCAGGGGAATGCGGCTGTCTTTGCCCGCCAGGATGGCTGACTTGGCGTCTAGCCAGGCTTCGAGCAGGTCTCGCACTTGGGCTTCGCTCGGCGCCTCGTCCCGCAGGGGCAGGGTGGCCTCCGCGGGTGGGGTGGCCTTGACGGGAACAGGCGGTGGAACTGGTTGGACGGCGATAGGAGTACGGCCCGGTTCGGGGGCGGGAGAGCGCAACCTCACAACCGAGGCAATGGCCAGCAGCGCCACCCCAGCGGCCACTGCTACCCCAGTTGTTGTGCGGCGCGAGGGCCGCTGCCACTGGGGCAAGCGCTCCATCCAGGTGGCCGGCCCATGGAGATCCCAGGCTTCGCGCAGGCTCTCGAACCAGGCCGTCCAATCCCATTGCCATTGCTCTTCTTCTTCTGCTTCTTCTTCTTGCAGGTAGCTGCCGGGGGACGCGCTAACTGGGGCGATGGTCATGTCCCAGGCAAGGGCCCCTTCGGCTGGCGCTGGCAATCGCTCTGCGGGAATGTCGTGCTGCTCGACATAGGCCTGCACGTCGCGGTCGGCGAAGTAAGCCTCCAGATCAGGATCGGCCTCCAGATCCCGGTAGCCGGGCAAGACATCCCGCGCCAGCCAGTCGCGGCAGTAAGCGCAGAGTTGGGCCAGGGTATCTGTGCTCTGCTGCTCGGCCCAGCGCTTCAGTTCAGGCGTTGCTCCCTGCTCGAAGGCACTGCGTGCTCTCTCCACATGACCGAGCAGTAGGTGCAGGCAGGCCAGCAGCGGTTGCAGGCCGTCTTGCCCGCTGGCCTCCAGCCGGTCTCGGGCTGCGGCGATCCGCTCGGGCTTGCGTTGTGCGAAGCCGGAGGCGGTGAGGGCGGTGCTGGCTAGAAAGTCAGCCGCCGTCGAGGCGGATGCCCAGCGACTGAACAAATCCACCTGTTCCTGCACCGTCAGGAAGGCACGGATCTGTTTGAAGAAGGCCTGAAATTCCTCGGGTCCCATGCTGGGGTCACCGAAACCTTCCAGTCCGCCCCTGCGGGCCACCAGCTCTTCAAGCAGGGTCAACCCCTCGGCTCGTTCAGCCTGGGCCGTGAGATTGCGGCTGAGCAGGTCAAGCACCCTGTAAGGCCGCAAACCATCGAGCTCGTCGCTGAGTTGCTGGCGAATGGCTGGCAATTGGCCCATTCGTTGCAGTAGATGCTGGCCCTGCTGCAGGGTCTGGGCGGCGGACTCATATCGCCGTTGCTGATGCAGGTCGACGGCGGCCGCTATGCAGGCGAGGCCGGCCAGCAGGGCCAGGTCGGCTTCGCGCGTGCTGCCCAGGGCTGGGGTCTGGGGCGGCTGCAGGGCCCGACAGGCCAGCTCAAAACATTCGAAGGCCTGACCCGCCTCCAGCAGCAGCAGCAGGCCGCCCACCTCTTTGCTAGAGGGCACATCCAGGGCGGGCATCAGCGCCGGCCCACTGCCGGCAAGGGCGGTCAGGTCGGATTCGTAGGCCTGACGCCGGCTGCTGTCGCTGAGCAGGTCGGCGCTGGCGCGCAGCAATTCTTCGCGTGCTAGCAGGGTTTCCTGGGAAAACCCTTGGTCTGGGGCCCGGTCGATGCGCTGCTGCAGAGTGCGCAGCAGGGACTGCAAGTCCGTTGTCGGATTGACTCCGAGCAACCGGAAATGATCGATCGGCAGTTCCAATCCAGGCTTTTCACCGAGGGCTGATTGTAGACAGGGTCAGTGGTTTTGCCAAAAATTTCCTGCTGCTGCGAGGACAGACCTCGTACAATTTCTTGATGACGCGGGCGGACATGGGGCACGACATTGCGGCGGCACCTGGATCAGCTTCCGGGGCGCCGACCTGTTCAGCTGATGTAACCAGTTTGGTGGGAGCCCACGCTGAGCGTCTCGAGAACCTGTATCCCGCCGTGCCGGCCACGGTGAATCGCGAGGAGGGCTTGATGCTCTACCGCGACATGGTGCTGGGCAGGCGCTTTGAAGACAAGTGCGCGGAGATGTACTACCGCGGCAAGATGTTTGGGTTTGTGCACCTCTACAACGGCCAGGAGGCCGTCTGCACGGGTGTCATCAGGGCGATGAAACTGCAGCACGATTGGTTCTGCAGCACCTACCGCGATCACGTTCATGCCCTGAGCTGCGGCGTGCCTGCCCGAGAGGTGATGAGCGAGCTGTTCGGTAAGGAGACCGGCTGTAGCAAGGGCCGCGGCGGTTCGATGCACCTCTTTTCCAAGGAGCACCATCTGCTCGGCGGCTATGCCTTCATCGGCGAGGGGATTCCGGTGGCCTTGGGGGCTGCCTTCACCAGCCGCTACAAGCGCGATGCCCTCGGCGATGCCAGCAGCGACTCCGTTACCGCCGCCTTCTTCGGCGATGGCACCTGCAACATTGGCCAATTCTATGAGTGCCTGAACATGGCGGCGCTGTGGAAGTTGCCGATTCTGTTTGTTGTTGAAAACAACAAGTGGGCCATCGGCATGGACCACAACCGCGCTACCAGCGAACCGGAGATCTGGCGCAAAGCCGCTGCCTTCGGCATGGCTGGCGAAGAGGTGGATGGCATGGATGTGCTTGCCGTGCGAGCCGCAGCTCAGCGGGCGATTGAGCGGGCTCGGTCAGGCGAAGGACCCACCCTGCTGGAGTGCCTCACTTACCGCTTCCGCGGCCACTCCCTCGCCGATCCCGACGAGCTGAGGGCCGAAGCTGAGAAGGAGTTTTGGGCGAAACGCGATCCGATTAAATCCCTGGCTGCCCGCTTGGTCGAGCAGGGCCTGGTCAGTGTCGACGAGCTCAAGGCCGTCGACAAGGAGGTTGACGCCGAGGTGGCTGATTGCGTCGAATTCGCCCTGGCGGCTCCTGATCCCAATCCCGAAGAGCTCACCCGCTACATCTGGGCTGAGGACTAAAGCCCGTGCAGACGGGCCTGCTCAGTGGCGGCCCGAAACACCAAGCTGTGGCGCTCCACCAGGGGTTTTATATCGTCGTAACCGCCACCGATCACGGTGGCGATCGGAATGTTTCGCCGTAGGCAGGCATCGAGCACCAGTCGATCCCTGTTCAGAAGTCCAGCGCTACTAAGGCAAAGCCGACCCAGACGATCTTCTCTGTGGGGGTCGACCCCAGCGTTGTAGAGCACCAGCTGGGGGCGGTGTTGATCAAGCAGGTCAGGGATCAGGTCGCCGATGGCTATCAAGTAGTCGTCATCTTCCAGTCCGTCGGCAAGGGGTAGGTCGACGTCGCTGTTTTGTTTGCGCTGCGGAAAGTTGCTGGCGCAGTGGGCTGAGAAGCTGAAAACGCGAGGGTCGCCTGCAAAAATCGCCGCTGTGGCATCGCCTTGGTGCACATCGAGATCAACGATCATCAGGCGTTCCACGGCAGCTTCGGCCAGAAGCACTCGGGCGGCTACGGCGCAGTCGTTGAAAATGCAGAAGCCGCTGCCGTGGTCCGGAAAGGCGTGGTGAGTGCCGCCGGCAAGGTGGCAGGCCACCCCATGGCGCAGAGCCAGCCGGGCGGTGAGCACCGTGCCTCCCACGGCCAGCCAGGTGCGGCGCACTAGGGCTGTGGTGGCGGGCAGGCCTATGCGTCGTTGCTCTGCCCGGCTGAGTTGGCCTTGGGCAAATGCCTGGTGGTAGGCGCGTCTGTGCACCAATTCCAGCCAGCGGCGGGGAGCCGGCAGCGGAGTGTGGATCTGATCAGCTGTGGCGAGCCCCTCGTTTAGCAGCAGGTCGTGCAGCTGCCGAAACTTCGCCATGGGGAAGCGGTGGCTGCTGGGCAGCGGGGCCGAGTAGGCCGGGTGATAGACGAATGGTGGACCCAGGGCCTAATCCTCAACCAGTTCCTTAGAGCGTGGTGGGGGTGCGGCGGGTGAGATTGCGCAGCTTGCGTAGGGCCTTCAGTTCCACTTGGCGCACCCGCTCTCGGGACACATCGAGCTGACGGCCGATCTCCGCCAGGGTGTGGCGCTCCTCGCCCTCTAGCCCGAAGCGCAGTTGCAGCACCTGGCGTTCCTGGTCGCTGAGGTGGCTCAACCAGCGGCCCAGCTGCTCTTGGTGGATGCCCCGCTCAACCCGGTCCAGTGGCTCCTCCTCGGAAGAGTCGGCAATCAGATCGCCTAGGAAGCTGCGGCCTTCATCGCCATTTACTGGCGCATCCAGGCTCGAGGTGGTGAGGGACTGGCGCAACAGGCCATCAAGCTCTTCGATCGGTATGGCCATGGCCTCGGCGATCTCTTGGCGGCTGGGCATGGCGCCGAGCTTGTGGGCAAGATCCAGGCTCACCTTGCGAATGGCCGTGAGGCGCTCGCTGAGGTGTACCGGCAGTCGGATCGTGCGCGACTGGCAAGCGATGGCCCGAGTCATGCTCTGGCGGATCCACCAGAAGGCATAAGTCGAAAACTTATAACCACGGGTGGGATCAAATTTCTCAACAGCTCGCTCCAATCCCAGCGAACCTTCCTGGATCAGGTCAAGCAGCTCAAGACCCTTACCTTGATATTTTTTGGCAACACTTACAACTAATCGCAAATTAGCTTTCATCATGCGCTGCTTGGAGCGCTTGCCGACGCGCAGCAATTTCTTTTCCTGGTCGCTGAGCTCCCGTTCTCCCTCCTCTGTCAGGCGCATCATTGTCTGCACCTGATTGCCGAGTTCAATTTCTTCAGCCGGGGTCAACAGCGGCTCGCGCCCGATCGTGGCTAGGTACCAGGTAATCGGGTCGCTACTTCGACGGCGACTGCTTTCACTGACCCTCGTGGGGGATGAAGTCATTTGATCGCCTATCTAAGGGGTCAACTATCGAGGCAAATTCGTCGCTACCAGGATGTTTTCAGCAACCCTTTAGCTTTCACTTGCAAAACAACACAGAAGCATTCCTGTCCTGGTCTGGTATTGGCCAATTTTCGTGTTGTGATCAACACAGGTTGGCCAGGTTTTGTGCAACTCGCATTGGTGTGAAACCGCCATCTCCCCGCTCCCCCTGCCGCCCCGCCTGGGCGTGGGCCAGTGCCGCCGCGGCGAGCCAGGAGGCATCGGCGTTGCCGCTGGCGGCCAGGGCCATTGCCCCCAGCCCGGCTGCGTAGCCGGCCAGCACGTCTCCCAGTCCGGTTCTGGCACTGCCGGGGCTGGCTTCGAGCAGCTGCCAGCGGCGTCCATCGGGGGCCGCCACGATGCTCCTGGCCCCCTTGAGCAGCACGCAGGCACCGCTGCAGGCTGCCGCCTGGCCGGCCGCCTCCAGGGCGGCGGTGCCGGCGAGCTCGGGGAAGAGGCGGGCGAATTCGCCGGGGTGGGGGGTGATCCAGGTGGGGCCCTGACGCTGCTGGAGCCAGTGGCTTGCCTGTAAGCCGAGCCTTTGGCTCACCGGCCCCGCCAGATGGTTGAGGCCGTCAGCGTCTAACACCAGCAGCCCTTGCCAGCCCAACAGGCTGCGCCAGTAATCGGCCGCTATGGGGCCGAGGCCGGGCCCGACCAGCAGGGCATCCAGCCGTTGAGGGTCAAGGTCGGCCAGGGGATCGAGGCTCACCACTACGTGGGGGTGCTGCTGCCAGATGGTGCTGGCCACGGCCTCCGGCAGGGTGGCCCGCAGGCTGCCGCAGCCGCTGCTGCTGGCACCGGCCAGGGCCAAGCTGGCGGCACCCCGATAGGTCTCGCTGCCCGCCACCACCAGCAGTCGCCCGCGCTGATATTTGGAGGCCGCCGGATTGAATCTGGGCTGGGGCCGTGCGGCCAGGTCTCGTTCCGCTAGCCCGAGGGCCACGTTGTGGGGCAACGCCTGCAGCAGCGACGGCGGCAGGCCCAGGTCGACCCAATGCAGCGCTCCCACTGCTGCTAGGGCCGCGTCCTGAACCAGGCCGGTCTTGATCAGGCCGATTGCATAGGTGCTCACGGCCTGGGCCATGCCGGAGCCGGTGGCCTGGCCGGTGTCCGCGCACAGGCCCGTAGGCACGTCAATAGCTACCAGCGCACCAGGCAGCTGGCGCTGGCGGGCCTGCAGCAGGGCTTCGAGCTCCTCCCCTGGCGCTCGCCGCTGGCCGATGCCCAACAGGGCATCGATCCAGAGGACCGCACTGCCGGGATCAGGACTGGACTCCAGCCGGGGAATGCCGAGCCACATGGCGTGGCGCAGGTGGGCGTTGCTGAGCGGTTTGTGGCGCTCAAACGGGCTCCATATGGCCGTTGAGATGCCGGCCAGGTGCAGTTCCCGGGCGATTACCAGCCCATCACCGCCGTTATGGCCCGGCCCCACCAGCACCAGCGCTCCATGGCGCGCCAGCCGCTCACCGTGTTGCTCCATCAGTAGCCGGCTCACCGCCAGGGCGGCCTTCTCCATCAGGGCTTCCACCGGCAGGCCGCTGGCGAAGAGTTGCTCCTCCAGGGCGGCCATCTGGGCGCTGCTGACTAGCAGATGGCGGCCATTGCGCTCCGGCCAGGTGGCTACGGCGGACGGCTCTTCCAACCCAATCAGGCATCTGGGTTTCATGATGGGAGCACACCCGCCGGCTGTCTGCCCCATTGCCTGCTCCAGTGGCTTCTTCCGCTTCTGCGCCCACGGCCCATACCCCTGCTGGCCATGCCGCCCTGGAGCGGCTAAGGGCCTGGCCTGGGGAGCATCGCGTTGCGGTGGGCCTCTCGGGCGGCGTTGACAGCTCCTTGACGGCGGCCCTGCTGGTGGAATCCGGCTGGCAGGTTGAGGGTCTCACCCTGTGGCTGATGAGTGGCAAGGGTGCCTGCTGCGCCGAGGGCTTGGTGGATGCGGCCGGCATCTGCGAGCAGCTCGGAGTGCCCCACCACGTGGTGGACTTCCGCGAGCACTTTCAGGCCCAGATCGTCGATTTCTTGGTGCAGGGCTATCAGGCCGGCGTGACGCCGCTGCCGTGCTCCCGTTGCAATCGGGAGGTGAAATTTGGACCGATGCTCCAATGGGCCCAAACCGAGCGGGGCATCGGCCGGCTCGCCACGGGTCACTACGCCCGGGTGCGCCACGGCGCCAGCAGCGAGAACGGCCGTCACCAGTTATTGCGCGGCTTAGACAGCCAGAAAGACCAGAGCTACTTCCTCTACGACCTGTCCCAGGAGGTGTTGGGCCGGCTGGTTTTTCCCCTCGGCGAGCTCACCAAGGCCGACACACGGCTGGAGGCGGAGCGCCATGGCCTGCGTACGGCCCATAAGCCCGAGAGCCAGGACCTCTGTCTGGCCGACCACCACGGCTCGATGAAGGCATTCCTCGATGCTTACCTGCCGCCGCGCCAGGGCCAGATCGTGCTCGCCGATGGCACTGTCGTAGGTCAGCACGATGGCATCGAGCACTTCACGATCGGCCAGCGCAAGGGCCTAGGGGTGGCCTGGAGTGAGCCCTTGCATGTGGTTCGCCTTGATGGGGCCATGAACCAGGTAGTGGTGGCACCGCGAGCCGGTGCGGCCCGGGGCGAAGCTTTGGTGGGGGCGGTGAACTGGGTGTCGATCGAGCCACCTACGGCGCCGCTAGAGCTGGCAGTTCAGGTGCGTTATCGCAGTGCGCCCGAGCCGGCCCGGCTGATTCCCTTGCCCGCCACCGACGCCGACATCGCGGCCCTGCGGCCCCACCGGGTGCGGCTGGAGTTTGCTGAGGAGCAGTTCTCGATTACGCCTGGTCAGGCGGCGGTGTTCTACGCCGGTGAGGTGCTCCTTGGCGGAGGCCTGATTCAGTCCTGAGCCCAGGCCTCACCAGTAGGGGTCGCTAGCTAGCTCCACCACCAGGGAGTCCGAGCGGCTGGCGGGCACCGTGGCGATGCAGGCCCGCACCACCTGGCCGTTCACTTCGATCTCGCAGGCGCCGCAACTGCCACCCAGGCAGCCGGTGGGGATCAGAAAGCCTGCTGCTTGCGCTGCCACCAGCCAGTCACAACCGGTGTTGCAGCTGCTGGTGTGGCCGTTGGGCCAGTGGATGGTGATGGCGGAGGCGGCCATTTATGGGCTCAGCAGGGGGCCGAGGTTCACTTGCGCCTCAAAGGCGTTGGCGAGTCGATCTAGTAGGGCGTCTCGCTGCCGGCTGTGGTGGGGTGGGTTCTCCGGCAGTGCGGCCAGGCCGCGACGCTGGCGAAGTTGGTTGAGCCAACGGCGCCGCCAGGGCCCGCTCTCAAACACCCCATGCAGGTAGGTGCCGGCTACCAGGCCGCCCGCATCGCCAAAGGTGCACCAATGGCCAAGTTCGGGATCGATGGCAAGGGGCTGCAGGGGGCAGGCAGTTTCGATGGGGCTGCTGAGGCCGCGGTGCAGCTCGAAGCCCTCCAGCCTCAAGCCCTCGCCGGGCCAGTGGGCCAGGCTATGGCGCTGGCGCAGGGCCTTACGGCCACCGAAGCGAGTGCGTAGCGCCAGCAAATCGAGGCCTGCCACCACTTCCCCGGCGGCGTTCTCGCCGCCTTCGAGGCCCTGCGGATCCAGTAATTCCCGGCCCAGTAGCTGCAGGCCCCCGCAAATACCAAACACCTGGCCACCACCGGCGACGTAGCCGCGCAGCTCCTGACCCAGCCCGGCCCGTTGCAGGGCGGCAAGATCCCGCAGGGTCTGCTTGCTGCCCGGCACGATCACCGCATCGGGGCTCCCCAATGGCTCCCCCGGCGCCAGCCAGCGCAGCTGCACGCTTGGTTCGGCCTCCAGGGGATCGAGGTCTGAGAAATTGCTCAGCGACGGCAGCCTGAGCACCGCGATCTCCAGCTCGGCACCGCTTTTGCGGCCGCGGCGCTCCAGCAGATCGAGGGAGTCTTCTGGCGGGAATAGCTCGTCGAGCCAGGGCATAACCCCCAGCACGGGGATGCCGGTGTGGGCCTCTAACCAGCGTCGCCCTTCATCAAAAAGCTCACGGCGCCCGCGGAAGCGATTGATCAGCAGACCACGGATCAGGGGCCGCTCCACCGGTCGCAGCAGCGCCAAGGTGCCCACCAGTTGGGCGAACACGCCACCGCGCTCGATATCGGCCACGAGGATGCAGCGGGCCCGTAGAAATTGAGCCAGACGCAAATTTGTGAGGTCCCGTGATTGCAGGTTTACCTCCACCGGGCTGCCTGCCCCCTCCAGCACCAGGCGCCCCCCCGGATGCGCCGCCTGCAGCTCGCTCAGACCGGAGCGAATAGCCGCCCAGCCGGGACGGAACCAGTCTCGGTAGTAATGCTCGGCGCGGGCCAGCCCAACCGACTGGCCCAGATGGATCACTTCGCTGGTGGAGTCGCCCTGGGGCTTGAGCAGCACCGGATTCATGGCGTGGTGCGGTTCGAGTCCGGCGGCCCAGGCCTGCAGGGCTTGGGAGTAGGCCATTTCGCCACCGTCCTGATCAACCCAGGCGTTGTTGCTCATGTTTTGCCCCTTGAAGGGCAAGGGCGTTTCGCCGCGACGGCGCAGCACCCGGCAGAGGGCGGCAGTCATCAGCGACTTGCCAGCACCGCTACTGGTGCCCAGCACCATCAACGGGCTTGGTGCGGCTGGGGTTAGCTGAGTGGCTTTTGCTGTCATAGCCGCGGCCTGTAGCGGCGTAGCCAGTGCTGCAGGCGAATGGGGCCGCTGGCGCCGGGAATCTCGCCAGGCCATTGGGCTAAAACTTCGCGTCCCATTGGTGTGAGCCGTACCCGCTCGGTGAGGCCCTGGCCATCAACTTCTCGCCGCAACACCCCGAGCTGGATCAGCCAGATCCAATGGGCTTCGGCCCGATCGGGAGTGAGATCCCATCGGCAGAGGCTCTGGATGTCGTTCCGGCGGCAGAGCTCGGTGCCGCTAAGTGCCCGATCGCTCACCTCCGCGTAAAAGGCCCGCCGAAATGGCAGGCAGCGCATCGCCTGGCTGGCTCGCTCCCGGGCCCGCCGGTCGTGGAGCAGGGGATCGATCGCGGCTTCCCGGTGTTGCATAGAGGGATTCTCCTTGACCCCATGCTCGTCCTTGCCTCCGCCTCCCCTGCCCGCCGGCGCTTGCTGGAGCAGGCGGCCATTCTCCATCGGGTGCAGGTGAGCGGCGTCGATGAGGCGGCGATCGAGCACGCCGACCCCCGGATGTTGGTGCTGCAGCTGGCCCGGGCCAAGGCTGAGGCGGTTGCTAAGGCAGGAGTTGGAACAGCGGCCGGTGGGGTGCTGGGCTGCGATTCACTTCTGGTGTTTGACGGGCAGGTGTTCGGCAAGCCCGCCGATGCAGCTGAAGCCCGGGAGCGCTGGTGCCGGATGGCGGGCGACTGGGGGGAGCTGATTACGGGCCATTGTCTCCTGCCTGGCTGCCAAGCAGCAGCTGATGGCGAGCCACTGTTGGCTGCGGTGGTGACCCGCGTGCAGTTCGCTCCCCTGAGCGCGGCGGAGATCGACGCTTATGTCGCCAGCGGTGAACCCCTCCAGTGCGCTGGTGGCTTTGCGCTGGAGGGGCGGGGCGGAATGCTGGTTGAGCGGATCGAGGGCTGTTTCAGCAACGTGATCGGCCTGAGCCTGCCCTTGCTCAGGCGTTGGCTTAGTAGCCCAGCAGGGTGTTGATTAGCTGCAGCAGGCTGCCGCCGTTGCTGGGAGCAACCTGGGGGGTCACCGTGAGCGCCCGATCCGACCAGTTGAAACTGATGGTGCGGCCTTGGTCGTTGACCTGCACGGGCCAGGTCGTGCCGTTGCGATCACTGATCTGGTAGCTGCCGCCTCTTGGTCTACTGATGCTGTACAGGGTGCCGTCCTGGAGATTCACCTCCAGCAGGCGCCCCTGATTGCTGCTGGTTTCGCGCAGCTCGCAATTGCCGTTGTAAAGCGTCTTGAACCAGCGGGTCATTCGGCACTGGGCCGCCCTGATCTGGCTGCCGCTGGCACTGCTGTTGCCACCGCTGCTATTGCCACCCCCGAACAGCTGGTTGGACAGGGCGACGTTGACCTGTTGGCGATTCCAATTGTCTGACCAGCAGGTGCGGGCATTTAAGTCGCAGGTGCTGCCGTTGCTCAGGCGGAACTGCCGTGGCGGTGCCTGGCCGGCCAGGTTGCGCAGGGCGGTTTGTTCGGCGTAGGTCCCGAAATACTCCCGGGTAAGGCCTAGGGATACCCCTGCCTGGTCGTAACAGAGTTGGCCGCCGGGATCACAAACCACCCCTGACTGTGGAGTCTGCAGGCCCTGGAGAGCGTTCCCAGTCGCTGTGTTGGAACCCTGCGGTGCGCCGAATAGTTGCTGGGTGAGCCTGGGAGCCAGCTTGCTTCTCTGCCAACCGTCGCTCCAGCAGGTAGCCGCCCGCAGGTCGCACACAGCTCCGTTGCTCAGTCGGAAGTCGTTGGTCTGGGGGCGGTTGCGCAGCTCGGCGCTAAGACGGTTGGCCGCGCTGACACCGAAGTAGGTCTGGGTGAGGCCGATTGAAGGGCCCTGACGGTCGTAGCAGGTGGGGCCTGCCTGGTCGCACAACACGCCGGGGGCAGGGCTGTTGATTCCAGACTGGGCCTCGGCCCTGGCTGCGGGGAATAAGGGGTTCAACCCGATGCTGGTAAGCAGACCTGCACTCAGCAGGCCGATTAACACCGGTGGTTTGTAGGGATGGAGCATCCAGGCAGCCATTGAACTGCTCGAAAACTACGCAAGGCGCAGTCGTTATGCAAAAAAAAACCCCCGCCATAGGCGGGGGTTGCAGCGAATCAGAAGCATCACAGCTGAGCATCTGATCAAAATCGATTCAAAGAATCAATCGAGATCTGGCATAGCCAAAGTTGGTTCTGCCTTGCGGTCGATGCCCTTCTCGAAACCAGCAGCAGCAGCGCGAGCGCGGCCGGCGTGCCAAAGGTGACCTACCAGGAAGAAGAAGGCGAGCACAAACTGCGTGGACGCCAGCCATTGGCGGATGTTCACGAAGTTCACCGAGTTGGGCTCGGTGATGATGCCGCCAACGGAGTTCAGGGAGGCGTTCGGAGCGTGGGTCATGTACTCAGCCGCACGGCGTACTTGCCAGGGCTGAATGTCGTTCTGCAGCTTGTCGAGGCTCAAGCCGTTGGGGCCGCGCAGCGGCTCCAACCAGGGGCCGCGGAAGTCCCAGAAGCGCATGGTTTCACCACCGAAGATGATCTCACCGGTAGGTGAGCGCATCAGGTACTTGCCCAGACCGGTAGGGCCCATGGCTGAACCGATATTGGCGCCGAGTCGCTGGTCACGAACCAGGAAAGTGAAGCTCTGAGCCTGGGAGGATTCGGCGTTGGTGGGACCGTAAAACTCGGAAGGATAGGCAGTGTTGTTGAACCAGATGTAAGCCGAGGCGATGAAGCTCATGAAGCTCAGTGCGCCAAGGCTATAGCTCAAGTAAGCCTCACCATTCCAGATAAATGCACGACGCACCCAGCCGAAGGGCTTGGTGATCACGTGCCAGATACCACCAAAGATGCAGATCAGACCGATCCAGATGTGGCCGCCAATGATGTCTTCCATCGAATTGACCCCGATAATCCAGCCCTCACCACCGAAGGGGGCGCGAGTTAGATAGCCGAAGATCACTCCAGGGCTGAGGGTGGGATTGGTGATGATGCGTACATCTCCACCACCGGGTGCCCAGGTGTCATAAACACCGCCGAAGAACATCGCCTTGAAGACCAGCAGCAGAGCGCCGACGCCGAGAAGAATCAGGTGATAACCAATGATGTTGGTCATCTGATTCTTGTCGCGCCAATCCTGGGAGAAGAACGTTGAGTAGTTCTCGAGGATCTCAGGGCCGCGCAGTGCGTGATAGAGACCACCAAGGCCGAGTACGGCCGAGCTGATCAGGTGCAATACACCAACGACAAAGAAGGGATAGAGATCGGTGACCTCACCGCCAGGACCCACGCCGTAACCAAGAGTGGCTACGTGGGGGAACAGGATCAAACCCTGCTCGTACATGGGCTTATCGAAGGTGAAGTGGCTCACCTCGAAAAGCATCATGGCCCCAGCCCAGAAGACCATCAGGCCAGCGTGGGCTACGTGGGCGCCGAGTAGGCGACCGGAGAGGTTGATCAGGCGGGCATTGCCTGCCCACCAGGCATAACCGGTGGAATCGAGGTCTTTGCCCCCGACCACCAAATTTGAATTAAAGGGCGTTTCCACGGGGCAGAACCTCTTCAGGGAAGACGAAGTTTTCGTGCGGCTGGTCAGCCGGTGCCATCCAGGCACGCAGACCTTCATTCAGAAGAATGTTCTTCGTGTAGAAGGTTTCAAATTCGGGGTCCTCAGCGGCGCGGATTTCCTGGCTCACGAAGTCGTAGGCACGCAGGTTCAGCGCCAGGCCGATGATGCCGATGCTGCTGGTCCACAGACCCATCACCAGCACGAACAGCATGAAGAAGTGCAGCCAGCGCTTGTTGGAGAAGGCGATCCCG
>CAZKER010000344.1:0-2764 GCA_964551845.1 uncultured Cyanobium sp. | reverse complement strand
TCCTGGCCGTAGCCCAGCTGCACCGTGCTGGTGCCGGCTGAACTGCTGGTGAACAGGCCCTGGGAGGAATCGGCCCCGTTTGCCGCTACGTAATTAGCGCTCACACTCCAGCCGTTCTGTTGCCACCAAAGGCCAACGCCTGGGCCGAGGTTTTTGTTGTAGGCGAGCGGTGCACCGTTGAGGGTGAGCACGTTGAGGATGGTGTCACTGGGGTAGGCGCTGGGCCAGAGGGCGAGCATGTCTTCCTGACCCACCCGGCCGCCGAGGGTGGCGGTGAACTGGCCGCCGATCGGGAACTGATAAAAGATCTTGTCGATGCCCACCACATCGGGGCCTCCCTCTTCCTGGAAGGCGATCTCCAGGGTGGAGAGGCCGCCGCCGAAGGCATTGCGATCGCCGTCAAAGTTGCCGGCCCGCAGCACCGTGCGCAGCAGATCCTTGCCGCTGAAGCTGGTGTCGAGGTTGAGCTGCAGGTCGTAGTTGAACGTGACCCGCTCACCGGCGGGATTGTTGCTCACCCCACCCACCACGAAGGTGGCCAGGCCGGAGAGCTTGGTGGTGGTGGAGAACTGACTGGCCTCAAGTTCGCCGGCTTTTGCTTCGAGGCCATCGACACGGCCCTTGAGCACGGCCAGTTCCTTCTCGAACTCGGCCATCAGGCGCTTGAGCGTGTCGGTCACATCAGTGACGCGATCGAGACAGGCGTTGAGCAGGGCGGCGGCCTCGAAGCGGGTCATTGCTTGACCGCCCTTGAAGGTGCCGTTGGGGTAGCCGGCCACGCAGCCGTATTTCTCCACCAGGTTGGCGAGGGCCTGATAGGCCCAGTCGGTGGGGCGTAGATCGGAGAACTGGCTAATGCTTGTGACCTGCTCATTGCCGAGCAAGGGGTTGGTGTAGTTATTGATTTCAGAGAGGTTTAACTCGACGGCACTGGCTGCTACAGGCGCCATTACCCCAACAGCAGCTGGTGCGATCAGCAGGATTTGGGGAATTTTCACGGCATAAAGGCAGACCAAGTCACCAGTCTATACAAGAATGAGAATGATTCTCGTTTGCTTGCTTGATTGGTTGTCAACGGATGGCCTGCCAGCGCTGGCTCAAGGCCTGCTGGCCGGATGCGTCGCAGCGGCCGCCCAGTCCGTTGACGATTAGGCAGGTGTTGGCGGCGAGGGTGGCTATCAGGTTGCCGTAGCCATCGGGTTCCGCTGCGAGGCCGTCGGCCACCAGTGGTGAGGTGGCGATGGGCACACCACTGAGGCTGCTGACCCGCTGCAGCGCTTTGCCTGCCGGCAGTTGTTCGGCGAACAGCATCGGCACCCGTTCGCGCCGCAATTGCTCCACCACGGCCTGAAACGCCTGGGGGCGCAAGTTGTCGCTGCTGCTGCTGGCATCCACCACAGCAAGTTCCTGCAGTCCGTAGGCCCGGGCCAGACTGGCAAAGGCTCGGTGCCCGGTGGCCAGGGGCCTAGCGGCGGGAATGGTGGCAAGTTGCCGGCGGTTCCATGCGTCCAGCTGCTGCAGCGTCGCCGTCATCGCCTGGGCCCGGGCGGCAATGGGGGCTTGGGCGGCAGGCTTTAGCTGCTCAAGCTGCTGGGCCACCAGCAGCACCATGGCGCTGGCCTGGGTTGGGTCGTGCCACACGTGGGGATCCCGATCGCCATGGGCATGGGCACCCTCGTCGTGGTGCTTGTGAGAATCGGCGGTATTGGGCGGCCCAGCTTCTAGGACGGGGCTGTTGGGTACGGCCAGTTCGGCTACGGCCACGGTTTTGGTCTGGCTTGTTCCCGGCTTGGTCAGGTCGGCGAGGGCTGGCGTGAGGCCGAAGCCGTTGATCAGGACCAGCTGGGCCTGGCTGAGCTCCCGGCTCTGCTGCGGCGTTAGCCGGAATTGATGGGGGTCGTCGCCCGGCTGCAAAAGGCAGCTCACCCGTAGGTCGCTGGCGGCCAGACGTTGTGTGATGTCGCAAAGGACGCCATCGGCGGCGATCACGTCGGCCGGTTGGGGAGTGCGGCAAGCCTGCAATCCCATGGCTACGGCCAATGCCAGTCCGAGCGAGGCAGTTGCGGGAGCAGGGATTCGGGGCATGACGAGCTCGGCCATATCCGCGAATGATAATGGTTCTCATCTTGTTGCCTGGGGGCTTGCTGCGGCTTCTTCTGTCGCCCTCTGATGGGATTGTTGGAGTTGTTGCCGCTGATCCAGAGAGTGGATCGTTCTGCCCTGACCAGGCCCCACGCCCTGCTGATGGCGGGTGTGCTGTTGTTTTTCTACCTCGATGCCTTCCTGCTGGGGGCTCCGGGCGGGATGGCGTTGGCGCTATCGCTGCTGGCGCTTGTGGCTCTACTGGGCTTTGTGCGGCATGCGGGCCATGGCCCTCCTGGAACGATCCAGCCCGTCCCCGTGGCACTGGCTGGTCTCGCTGCTCTGGTCGTGCTGGCGTTGAGCCGCGGAGCGCTCGTCTCGGTGTCGCTCGCTGCTGCGCTGGTGGGTGCGGCCGGCGGGCTGGTCGAGCTCGCCGGCCGTTCCAGCTGTCGCTGGCAGGGGGTGGCTGCCCCGGTGTATTGCGGCGCTTTTGCTGGGATGACCTCGGCGCTGGTGCTCGCCCATCCAGGCTGGGTGGTGTTGGCCGGGGTGCTGGCCGGATTGGCGTTGTCGGTCCTGACGAACAGTTGGAGCGGGATCGGCGGCAAGCTTGGGACCATCGCCTTTCTGGGGGTGCTCGGCGCCATGGGTCTGGCCCTGGTCTCCGGCGCGATGGGCGCGG
>CAZKER010000343.1:0-4705 GCA_964551845.1 uncultured Cyanobium sp. | reverse complement strand
TGCTACATAGCCATGAGCATTTCCTGACAGTGAGCCCCTGTTGCGCGGCGATTAAAGTTGCTAGCGAATTGCTTTTATATCGGTGACAGTTCCCGCTTCTCCCGCCCTGCGCTGGGTCACCGCAGCCCTGCTGTTTGCTGCGGCCGGGCTGTCGGTGGTGCTGCCATTTGTCTCGGCCACCCTGCTCACCATCGCCGTTGGGGCCGTATCAGTGATTGCCGGGGTGTCCCAAATACTGCGTCTCACTGGAGAAGCCGATATCAAAGGAAAAATCTTCCGCCTGTTCTCCGGCCTGCTCTATCTGGGCGGCGGCGTCTGGGTGCTGGCATTCCCAGTTGCCAGTGAGGTGAGCTTGACGCTGTTTGTCGGCTTCCTGCTTGCTTTTCAGGGTGTGATGGAGCTAGCCGCCGCGGCCACCGGCCAGGGAGCAGCTCGCGGCTTGGTGCTGATTGACGGCATCGTCACCGCCGTACTTGGCGGCATGCTTATCGCCGAGTGGCCCTCCGACAGCATCTGGGCGATCGGCATGTTGTTTGGCATAGCCATGGCGTTTTCCGCCATCAACCTGCTCACGGCCCCACCAAGCCAGCCGGCCAGTTGAGCGGCAGCTCGCCAATGGCCGCCGCATCAAGGCGGCGGGGATCTGCAACCCCCAGGCTGCCTCCATCCGGCAACACCTCAACGCTGTTTGCCGATCCCATGGCGGCCGTAACAACTACTCGGTGGCCTTTCGCCTCCAGTAGCCCCACGGTGTCAGGGCTGAGTCCCTGCTCCACGCTGATCTGATCGGGCCAGAGCTGGGAGTGAATGCGGGGGCTGGCCACGGCTGAGGCCAGGTTCAAGCCGTGCACCAGGCGGTTGAGCAGCACCTGCAACACGGTGGTAATGATGCGACTGCCGCCGGGACTGCCGGTAGCCAACCAGGGCCTGCCATCGGGCCGGAAAACCAGGGTGGGCGTCATTGAGCTCAGTGGTCGCTTGCCCGGGGCGATGGCGTTAGCGCTGCCCTGCACCAGGCCGTAGGCATTAGCAACACCTGGCTTAGCGGTGAAGTCGTCCATCTCGTTGTTGAGCAGGAAACCGGCGCCGGGAACGCTGATGCCACTGCCATAGGCGAAGTTGAGAGTGGTAGTGAGGGCCACCATCCCCCCTTGGCGATCGGCCACTGAAAGATGGGTTGTGTTGGTACCACCTGCCTGGAAGCCCTGGGCCGCCAGCTCGCTCGCGGGGCGATGGCGCTCCAGCCTGATCTGGGCCCGCAACCGCTCCGCATGGGCCGCGCTCAGCAAGCGCTCCAACGGCATCTCCACCTGATCGGGATCGCCTAGCCAGTGGTTGCGATCGCGATAGGCGAGGTTCATCGCCTCCACCATCCGGTGCAGGCTGGCGGCACTGTTGAGACCCAGCTCGGCCAGGGGCATGGGCTCGAGCACCTGGAGCAGTTGCACCAGGGTGACACCACCACCACTGGGGGGCGGCATGGTGAGCACCTGATGGTTGCGGAACCTCCCCTGCAGGGGGCGCACCAGCTGGGCCCGGTATCCCTTGAGATCGGCTTGGCGAATCAGACCGCCCCGTTGGCGCATCAAGGTCACCATTGCGGCCGCGATCGGGCCCTCGTAAAAACCAGGCTCGCCCTGGGCAGCGATCCGCTGCAGGCTGGCGGCTAGTAGGGGCTGGCGCCACAGCTCTGCCGGCCGCAAGGGGCGCTTGAGAAACAGCTGACTGGAAGTGGGATCTAACTGCAGCAGAGGCACTGCCTGGCGCAGGGAATCGGCCAATTCCTTACCCACCGGAAAACCGCGACTAGCCAGGCGGATCGCCGGCGCCATCACCGCGGCCCGCGAGAGACGTCCATAACAGCGATGGCTCAGCAATAAGCCAGCTGGGCTGCCAGGCACGGCCACACTCAACAGGCTGCGGGTGGCCCGCTGACGATCCACCTCGCCTTCGGGGCCGAGGAACATCTCAGCGGTGGCTGCCAGCGGGGCCGTCTCGCGAAAGTTCACGGCCACCGCCGTGCCACGGCCAAGGCGCAGCTCCGGGGCGGTGGGGCAGCCCCGGCTCACAGCCGGTGATGGCCCGGGCAGCCACAGCACCAAAAAACCACCGCCGCCGAGGTTGCCCGCCTGGGGCAAGGTGACCGCCAAGGCAAAGGCCGTGGCCACCGCCGCATCCACCGCATTGCCGCCGCTCGCCAGGATCTCAGCGCCCGCCTGGGAAGCCCAGCGATCCTGGCTGGCCACCATGCCGGCAGGAGACCACTGGGGGTGGAAGCGCTGGCTGCGCTCCTGCAGGATCTCGGCCTGGGCTGGTGCGGTCAGCAGCAACGTCAGCCCAGCTAGCAGCCGTCGCTTCATGGCCTGCGCGGGGCGCCGAAGCCACCACCACCCGGGGTTTCAATGCACAGGGCTTCACCCGGCTGGAGCTCTAGCTCGGAGCAGCTCTCCAGCTGCCGGCTCGAGCCATCACTGCCGATCCAAGTGTTGCGGCCGCAAGCGCCCGGCAACCCGCCGGCCAACCCTGTGGGAGCCACCCGCCGCGCACCGGAAATCAGAGCAACTGTCATCGGTGCCAGAAAACGCAGCTGCCGCACCACCCCATCACCACCATGAAACCTTCCCGCCCCGCCGGATCCGGCACGGATCCCAAAGCGCTCCAGCCGCACCGGGAAGCGCGTTTCCAAAATTTCCGGGTCGGTGATACGGGAGTTGGTCATGTGGCTCTGCACCGCATCCGCCCCGTCAAAGCCAGCACCACCGGGGCGGATGCCAGCACCACTGCCCCCACCGATCGTTTCGTAGTACTGGCATTGGCTATTGCCAAAGCTGAGATTGTTCATCGTGCCCTGGGCTGCGGCCTGAACCCCCAGTGCCGCAAACAGAGCGTTGGTGGCCGCTTGGGAGACTTCCACATTGCCGGCAACCACCGCCGCCGGCGGATTGGGATGCAGCAGGGAGCCCGGCGGCACGATCAGCTCGATCGGCTCGAAGCAGCCGGCATTGAGAGGGATTTGTTCGCCCACCAGGCAGCGAAACACATAAAGCACCACAGCTTTGGTTACGGCTAAGGGGGCGTTGAGATTGCCGCTGTGCTGAGGCGAGGTGCCGCTGAAGTCAACCTGAGCCCGGCGAGCCTCAGCATCGATGCGAACAGCTACTTGAATTACGGCGCCATGGTCGAGCTCCACCCGGGCAGACCCGCCGCTGAGGTGCGCAAGTGCCCGACCCACCGCCTCGGCACCGTGGGCTTGCCCATGGGCCATATAGGCCCGCACCTCGTCGAGGCCATGGCGCTCAATCAAGCGCCCCAGCTCCTGAACACCCAGCCGGTTAGCGGCCGCTTGGGCCTGCAGATCGGCAAGCAACTGGTCAGGGTTACGTACTGGATAACTACCTGCAGCTAGTCGCTGTTGCCACATCCCCTCATCAAAGTTGCCGTTACTCAGAAACAGCACGTTGTCGAGTAGTAGGCCCTCGTCGTCGATGGTGCGGCTGAAGGCCGGCATCGAACCCGGGGTGATGCCGCCTACATCGGCATGGTGGCCGCGGCAGGCCACAAAAAACAAAGGGAGCCTGGCCTGGGTGTCACCCAACCCAGAGGCAAAAACCGGTGTGATGGCCGTGATGTCCGGCAGATGGGTGCCGCCATTGTAGGGATTGTTTGACAACACCACATCGCCTGGAGCCAATGGGGGGCGCTCACCCCGAGCGATGGCTGCAAGCAGACTGGCCACGCTGTCGCCCATCGAACCGAGGTGCACTGGGATATGGGGGGCATTGGCTACCAGCTGGCCAGCGGCATCAAATAGGGCACAGGAGAAATCGAGCCGCTCGCGAATGTTCACCGAGCGGGCGCTCTGCTGCAGCCGGGCACCCATCTGCTCGGCGATGGCTGCAAAGCGATGGTTGTAAAGCTCCAGCAGGGTGGGATCGGGCCGATTCTCCACATGTTCAACAGCGCGCTCAACAGCCTGGCAAATTGCTGTGGCGGCCGCCACCGCGCCAGCCCGCTCCAACAGCAGGGCTCCATCGGCCAGCACCAGTGCTTGCCAGCCAGGCTCCAGCACCGTTGTGGTGGTCTCATCGACCACTAGAGCCGGGCCCTCGAGCCCCTGCTGAGGTCGCAGCTGGGACCTGTGCCACAGCGGCACCGGCCGCCAGCCAGCCGCCTCACCCAACCACAGGGGGGTGGTTGAGGTGTGGGTGGCTGGAACCCGAACAGGGTTCCAAGCCTCAGCAGCCCCAGCCTCAGCCAGCCCTCCAACTACCGCCGGTGGGGCCAGCTCCACCAGCAGGCGCTCAACGATCCAGTCTTCGCCCACCGGGCGATAGCCGAAGCGCTGCAGATGGGCAGCGGCAAAAGCTTCCTGCAGGGCTACCACCCCATGTTCGTCGGGCGCCCACGCCACCTCCAGCCCCCGCTCCCTGCCGGCGGCCCGCAGCTCCAGCCGCACCCCAATCCGGCCAGTGGCCCCCTCAGCCAAATCCCCCAGCCGGCGCAGGTCGGCGAGCCCTTGTTGCACCAGCTCGGCACAACGCTGGCGCAGCAGGGGCAGGGTGTCTGGACGCAGCGGCAACCGCGGCGAGCACTCCAGCAACAGCCTCTGCTCGGCCATGCCGAGGCCATAGGCGGAAAGCACCCCCGCCAAGGGGTGGAGCAACACCCGCGTCACACCCAACACCTCGGCCAGGCGGCAGGCATG
>CAZKER010000342.1:0-2069 GCA_964551845.1 uncultured Cyanobium sp. | reverse complement strand
CTGGCCCGAGCAGTGGCGCACCGTGAACACCATCCTCGATTCCCTTGGTGCGACGGCCCCAAGGCGACTGATCGCCAATCAGATCGACCGCTGTGCCGCTGGGGAGGTGGAGCGGGCCCGGGCGCTAGCCCCAACGGCTCTGTTCATTTCCGCCACGGCCTGCCTGGGCCTGCAGCACCTTCGCCAGGAGCTGCGCAGCTGGCCAGAGTCAGCGCCCGAGAACGAAAACACCACATGCTGGCGCTGAGTTGTGGCACGATCAGCGCGAGCATTCTCCTTGCCCTACAGCCTCCATGGCCCTCCAACTCGGCGACACCGTTCCCGATTTCACCCAGGATTCCCAGCTGGGCCCGATCAACCTTTACGACTTCGGCGCTGACAGCTGGGTTGTGCTGTTCTCTCACCCGGCCGATTACACCCCGGTCTGCACCACCGAATTGGGAGAGGTATCCAGGCTGCGCCCCGAGTGGCAGAAGCGCAATGTCAAAACCATCGCCCTGAGCGTGGATTCCGCCGAAAGCCACAACGGCTGGATCTGCGATATCAACGAAACCCAGAACACCACAGTTGATTATCCGATCCTGGCGGATGCGGACAAAAAGGTGAGCGACCTTTACGGGATGATCCATCCCAACTCACTCAACAATCTGACCGTGCGTTCGGTGTTCATCATCGATCCCAACAAGAAACTGCGCCTGCAGATCACCTACCCCGCCAGCACCGGTCGCAACTTCGACGAAATCCTGCGGGTGATCGATTCCCTGCAGCTCACCGACCACCACTCCGTCGCCACCCCGGTGAACTGGAAAGATGGCGACGATTGCGTCGTGGTGCCCTCGATTTCCACTGAAGATGCCCGCGCCAAGTTCACCAAGGGCGTCACGGAGATCAAGCCCTACCTGCGCATGACCCCCCAGCCCAACAAGTGAGCTGCGGCTGATGCGGGTGTTGGGGTTGATGAGCGGCACGAGCGCCGATGGCGTGGATGCCGTTTTGGCCAACTTCAGCGGGCCGCCCCAACATCCGCGCTGGAGGATCGAAAACCACCACTTCAACCCATATCCCGCCGAGCTCCAGCGCCAGCTCGTCGGCATCGGCCAAGGTCAGCTGATCAACAGCGCAACCCTGCTCGAGTTGGCGGAAGCCGTAACCGAGCAGCAAGCTCTGGCCGCTCGGGCATGCGACCCCCAGGGCCATGCCCAGTTAGCTGGCTGCCATGGCCAGACCCTCTGGCATCGCCCACCCCAGCTGGGCAAACGCGGTGCCAGCTGGCAAATACTGCAGGGGCCGCTGCTAGCGGAACTGCTGGCCACGCCGGTGGTATTCGATTTTCGGAGCGCCGATCTTGCCCTCGGCGGCCAAGGGGCGCCCCTGGTCCCCCCCGCGGACCAGGCCCTGCTTGGCCGCTGCGGCGGCTGGCGGGCCGTACTGAATCTGGGGGGCATCGCCAACCTCACCCTGATCCCACCGGCTCAGGGGCCAGATAGCTGCCTGCCGGTGCGGGGCTGGGACTGCGGCCCGGCTAATACCCTGCTGGATCTGGCAACTTTGCACTTCAGTGGCGGCCAGCAGACCTACGACGCCGATGGGGCCTGGGCCCGCCAGGGCCAGATCGATGAAGGCCTAATTAAACGCTGGCTGGCCGAGCCCTATTTCCAGACCCAGCCGCCGAAGTCCACCGGTCGGGAGCTTTTCGGCCAGGCAGACCTTGAACGCCGACTGGCCGAAATAGGGGAGCGAAACCCCGCGGACGCCCTGGCCACCCTGACTGGCTTTAGTGCGGCGGTAGTGGCCCAGGAGCTAGGGCATGGGCCCCAGCCGATAGAGCTGCTGTTAGCTGGCGGAGGCTGCCGCAACAGCCTGCTGGTTGAACAATTGCACCGCCGCTGCCGCGGCCTGATCGTGAGACAACTGGCGGAATGCGGCATCGGCGAGGCGGAGCGAGAAGCCTTGGCCTTCGCCCTGCTGGCCTGGTGGCACGTTCTGGGGCATCAGGGCAATTTGCCCTCAGTCACCGGAGCCAGCGGCGGCGCTGTGTTGGGCCTATGCGCCCATCCTCAGGCCGGTCG
>CAZKER010000341.1:0-4916 GCA_964551845.1 uncultured Cyanobium sp. | reverse complement strand
CCAACAAAAAAGACCCCTTGCGAAGCAAGGAGTCTGAATTAATGGAGCCAAGCGGATTCGAACCGCTGACCCCCTGCATGCCATGCAGGTGCTCTACCAGCTGAGCTATGGCCCCGATATGGCGCTACGACAACGAAATGCTGGCCATTCCGTTTGGCTTTTAGCCTTGCCTTGCGCTCACTGATCTTACAACGCCACCCGTTTAGACCTGGCGCCAAACGGCCACTAGCTTGCCTTGCACCGTTACCTGGTCGGCGGGGAGCACGATCGAATCGTAGGCGGGGTTAGCTGCTTCAAGGGTCACCGTGGCGCCGCTGCGGTGGAAGTGCTTCAAGGTGGTGCCGCTACCTGGCACCAGGGCGCTGACGATCGTGCCTGCCTTGATTCGGCTCGGATCGCTGACAGGCTCGAGCAGCACCACGTCGCCGTCGGCGATGTGGGCATCCACCATGGAGTCGCCGTTCACGGTGAGGGCAAAAAGGCCGCGGGTGTCGAGCACGGGGGCAAGGTCGAGACGCTCCTGGACGTCGTCGAAGGTTTCCACCAAGCCACCGGCCGCCACGGCACCGAGCACCGGGATGCCGCTGGCCATGCCGCCCAGGAGCTGCAGGGTGCGGGCTTGGCCTTCCTGCCAGGTGATCCAGCCTTTTTGCTGAAGATGGCGCAGACGGCTCTGGATCGGCGCCGGAGAGCGCAGCCCCATCGCTTCCATCATTTGGCGGATCGAGGGGCTGTGGCGGTTGCTGCCGATGTAGTGGCTAAGCCAGTCGTACAGCTCTTGCTGGGCAGAGGAGAGCTCCTGCTGGGAGCTTTCGGCAGGGCGATTCTCGGACAGGCGATTCTCGGGCGGGCGGTGATCGGGATGGGGCACGGGCACTACGTCGCTGATACAGGTGTACCGCCTTGCGGCCCGTTTGTCTAGCTCAGGCCCCGCCGAGTAGGGCTGCCAGCAGGGCCTGTTGGGCGTGTAGGCGGTTTTCGGCCTGGTCAAAGATGCGGCTGGCGCTGCCCTCCATGGCGCCGGCACTGATTTCCAGGCCGCGGTAGGCCGGCAGGCAGTGCAGCACGATCGCGCTTGGATCCGCTTCTGCCACCAGCTCTTCGTTGAGGCACCAGCCAGCGAAGGCTTGCTCGCGCAGTGTTTTTTCCTCCTCCTGGCCCATCGAGGCCCACACATCGGTGTAGAGGGCATGGGCGCCGCGCACGGCGGCCACCGGCTCGTGCAGCACCACCACATCGGCCCCGCGAGCAGCTGCTAGGCGGCGTGACTGCTCAAGTACGGCTGCATCGGGTTCAAACCCCACCGGGCAGCCGATGCGCACATTCACGCCGAGCAGGGCGCCGCAGAGCATCAACGAGTGGGCCACGTTGTTGCCGTCGCCCACGTAGCTGAGGGTCAGACCCTCCACTGCTCCGAAGACTTCCTGCAGGGTGAGGTAGTCGGCCAGGGCCTGGCAGGGGTGCTCCAGGTCAGTGAGGGCGTTGATCACCGGGATCGAGGCCCAGCGGGCGTATTCCGCCAGTTCGCCCTGGGCGAAGGTGCGGATCGCCAGGGCATCCACGTAGCGGCTCAACACCCGCGCCGTGTCGGCCACCGGTTCGCCCCGGCCCACCTGGGTCACCTGGGGGTTGAGGTCGATGGTCTGGCCGCCGAGACGGGCCATGGCCACCGAGAAGCTCACCCGGGTGCGGGTGGAGGCCTTGGTGAAGATCAGGCCGAGGGTTTTGCCGCCCAGATCGACACTGCTGCGACCGGCCTTTAGGTCGGAAGCCAGCTGCAGTAGGGACTGGGTCTGCGCGGCGTTGAGGTCGGAGGAGGAGAGCAGGTCCCGCCCGCTTAGCTCAGCTAGGGGCGGATATCCACTGATGGCAGCCATGGCTCGACTCCTAGGGCATGACGCTGCTGGCCAGCAGCTCCTTGAGGTCGTCGCCCTCGATCACCTCCTTTTCGAGGATCTTCTGGGAGATCGATTCCAGCAGCTCGCGGTTGTGGTTAAGGATCGCCAGTGCCTTGTTATGGGCGTTGTCGACCAAGGAGCGCACCTCTTTATCGATAGCTTGCGCCGTGGCATCACTCACCACCCGGCGGGGGTTGTTGTTGCCGCCGAGGAAGCGGCTGCCGCCCTGCTTGTCGTAGGCCAGGGGGCCGAGGGTTTCGCTCATGCCGAAGGTGCCGACCATCTGCTCGGCGATGTCGGTAGCGCGTTGCAGGTCGTTGGCGGCGCCGGTAGTGACTTCCCCGAACACAACCTCCTCAGCGCTGCGGCCACCCAGCAGGGTGGCGATCTGTCCTTCGAGGTCTTCCTTGGAATTGAGGAAGCGCTCTTCAGTGGGCAGCTGCAGGGTGTAGCCCAGGGCGCTCATGCCGCGGGGCACGATCGAGATCTTGGCCACCTTGCTGCCGCCGGGCATCAGATGCCCCACAATCGCGTGGCCGACCTCGTGATAAGCCACCACTTTTTTCTCATCTGGCTGAAGCACGCGGCTCTTTTTCTCCAAACCAGCCACAACCCGCTCGATCGCCTCGTTTAGGTCGCCTTGCTCCACCTCAGTGCGGTATGACCGGGCCGCAAGGAGAGCAGCCTCATTGACCAGGTTGGCTAGATCGGCGCCGGCAAAGCCGCTAGTTGCTTGGGCGATTTTATCTAGGTCAACGCTGCTCGAGAGCTTCACCTTCTTGGCATAGATCTCCAGAATCAACTTGCGCCCCGATAGATCGGGGCGATCCACCAGCACCTGGCGGTCGAAGCGACCTGGCCGCAGCAGCGCGGCATCAAGTGTTTCAGGCTGGTTGGTGGCTGCCAGCACGATCACCGGCTTGTCCTGGCCAGCAAAGCCATCCATCTCCGTGAGCAGCTGGTTGAGGGTCTGCTCGCGTTCGTCGTTGCCGCCGACCACACCCATTGAGCCGGAACGGCTCTTACCGATGGCGTCGAGTTCGTCGATAAAGATTATGCAAGGAGCTTTTTTCTTGGCTTCTTCAAACAAATCGCGAACCCGAGCTGCACCAGCACCAACAAACAGCTCCACGAATTCGGAGCCGGAGATGATGAAGAAGGCCACACCTGCCTCGCCGGCCACCGCCTTAGAGAGCAGGGTTTTGCCGGTGCCCGGAGGACCCACCAGCAGCACGCCCTTAGGGATGCGGGCGCCGATCGCGGCGTAGCGCTCAGGTTTTTTCAGGAAGTCGACGATCTCGGCGAGCTCGGCTTTTGCCTCGTCCACGCCGGCAACATCGGCAAAGGTGACCCGCGATTCCTCATCGGGCACGTAAACCTTGGCTTTGCTCTTGGTGAAGCTGAGAGCTCCCTGGGCTCCGCCTCCCATTTGGCGGCGGGCGAAGAATTGCAGCACCAGGATGAAGATCAGCGGCGGCACCACCCAGCTCAAGGCGGTGGTGAGGAAGCTGGGCTTTTGGGGCGGCGCGGCGGCGAATTCCACCCCGTGCGACTCGAGCCGCTGGGGCAGATCCATATCAAAGATCGGCGTGGTGGAGAGCACCGTGGGAGCACCCTCCTCCTCGGCTTCCTTGAGCTCGTAGCGGATCTGGTCTGAGGTGATGTAGGCGCGTTTTACGTTGCTGCTATTCACCTGGTCAATGAATAGGGAGTAAGGCACCCGGGGCACCTGGGCGGCCGGATTGGGCAGGAAGTTGCTGAACAGCAGCAGCACGCCGAAGCCGATCAACACCAGGTTGATGATTCCGAATCGGCGGTTAGGGCGGTTGTCGTCCTGGCGGATCGCCATGGTGCGGCAGCCAAAGGTGCCACCAAACTAGAGCTGTGGTCCCCTGGCCGTTTCAGCGGCGGGTTGGGAGAACCGAACGAGGCCCCGAGCAAACCATGTGTGGTCGCTATTCCCTTTGCGCCGGCTTCGATCGCCTGCGGCCCCGTTTGCAGGGCCCCCTGCCACCCGGGCTTGAGGTCCATTACGCGCCGCGCTCGCAAGTGTGCCCTGGCGAACCCCTGCTGATCCAGCGCCAGGAGAATGGCCGCCTGCAGGTGGGGCTAGCTCTTTGGGGGCTGCTGCCCGACTGGGTCAAAGATCCCGCCACCGCCCACCGCTGCCTGCATGCCCGTGCCGAGACAGTGGCCCTCAAGCCCAGCTTTCGCGCCGCCTGGCGCCATCGCCGCTGCCTGATTCCTGCTGATGCTTTTTGGGAGCAGGGCCAGTGGCTGCGCCGCCGCGATGGCGATCTGTTTTGGCTTGCCGGCCTTTGGGAGCGCTGGGTCGGCCCTGATGGCAGTGAGCTCGACAGCTGTTGCGTGCTCACCACCACTCCCAATGCCCTGGTGGCGCCTATTCACCGGCGCATGCCGGTGGTGATTCCCAACGGCCTGGAGCAGGCCTGGCTTGAGCCCACCGATGGCCATGGCCTGCGGGCTCTTGAACCACTGCTGCTGCCCTGGGATGGGGGTGACTGGCAGGCCGACGGGGCGCCGACGGCGCTAGACCAACCGCAGTTGGAGCTAAACCTTTGAGCCTCGAGCGCCTCGATGCCTTTTTGGCGCACGCCCGTCAGTCGCCGCAGTTGGCGACCCAGCTGGCGGCGCCCCTGGAGCTCCAGGATTTTCTCGAGCTGGCCCGCGGAGCCGGCTATGCCCTCGAGGAGGCTGATGTGATCGCCGCGCAGCAGCGGCAGGAGGCCAGCCTCAGCGATGCGGAGCTGCAGGAGCGGGCCGGGGCGGAAGGCCGGCGGTTGCGCAATTTCATCCACGCCTGAGCCCGCCATGGCAGCTGCCGTTGAGCGGGTGTGCGATTACCCCCGGCCGCCGGCGCTGGTGGAGAGCGCCGCCCAGGTGCGGGTGGAGGCCCTCGGTCAGCTGCTGGCTGAGAGCCATCGCGTGTTGCGGGTGCTCGAAACCTTCCATCCCCCCACCATCTATCTGCCCCCCGATGCGGTGCGGCTGGAGCTG
>CAZKER010000340.1:0-6027 GCA_964551845.1 uncultured Cyanobium sp. | reverse complement strand
GTCACGCCACTGCCCGCGAGGGCTGGGCCAGATGTCAGCAATGCGACGCCAAGGCCGAGCGAACTCAGGCTGAGAGCACCAAAGGTGGGCAGCAAGCGCATGGATAGGCGGCAGTCGATGTGAAGCTAACCCAACTCACTTGCTGTGGCTGGCTGGCTGGCCTGGCGTAGGAAGTTGGCCAGCAGCGCGTGGCCCTGCTGGGTGAGCACGCTTTCGGGGTGGAATTGCACCCCCTGAATGTGGGGGAAGTCGCGATGGCGCAGCCCCATAATTGTGCCGTCTTCAAGCCAGGCGGTGATCTCGAGGCAGTCGGGCAGCGACTCGCGCTCGGCGATCAGGCTGTGATATCTGGTGGCGGTGAGGGGGTTGGGCAGGCCTGCGAAGACTCCCTGGTCGCTGTGGTGCACCGGCGAGGTCTTGCCGTGCATCAGCTCCTTGGCCCGCACCACCTTGCCGCCAAATACCTGGGCAATCGACTGGTGGCCCAGGCACACTCCCAAGGTGGGGATGGTGGGGCTCAGCTGTCGCAGCACCTCCAGGCACACCCCGGACTGATCTGGATCGCCAGGCCCTGGTGAAATCAGAATGGCTGCAGGGGCTAGCTCGCGGATCTGCCCGAGGCTGAGGGCGTCGTTGCGCTCCACTCGCAGTTCGGCGGCAATGGGGTGCTCCGCCGCCAGCTCACCCAGGTACTGCACCAAATTGAAGGTGAAGCTGTCGTAGTTATCGAGAACGAGAAGCATCGGAAACCGGTTTGGTCAGAACCCCAGGCGGGCCAGCAGGGGTGGCACGAGCAGCAGTAGGGCGATCATCAGCGACGACAGGGCCGCCACCAGTACCGCAGCGGCGGCGCAATCCTTGGCGATCCGGGCCAGGGGGTGGTATTGGCGGCCGATGGCCAAATCCACCACCGCTTCGGTGGCTGTGTTTAGCAGCTCCAGCACCAGCACCGCTGCCACGGTGAGCACCAGCACTGCCAGCTGGGAGGTGGGCAGCTGCAGCCAAAGACCCAGGCCAAACACCACGGCTCCGGTGATCACGTGGATGCGGAAGTTGCGCTGGCTGGCAAAGCCGTAGGCCAGCCCCTGGGCGGCGTAGCGGAAGCTGGCGGGCAGGTCACTGGCGACCGTCCAAGCCCTTGCCCTGAGGCGGCGCCCCCGGTTTTCTGGGGTCGGTAAGGGGCGCAGGTTGGTCATGGCTCTACAGTCACCATAACCAGCTCTTCCTGGCGCGCCAGCATTGCCGCCAGACTCGGCTCGTCGGGGTGGTCCCAGCCCAGCAGGTGCAGCAGGCCATGGCTGGCCAAAAACATCAGCTCTTGTTCCAGGCTATGGCCGTGGTCTGGAGCTTGGCGTGCCGCCGTTTCTATGGAAATCACAATGTCGCCGAGTTCTAAGGGCTCCGACTCCCCATTGCCTGGCATTGGCAGGCTGCCGTCCGTCGCCTCGTCCTGGGCGGCGAAGGCCAGCACGTCGGTGGGGCCTTCCTGCTGGCGCCATTCGGCATTGAGCTCGGTGATTTCGGCGTCGCCCACCAGGCTCAGACCCAGGCTGTAGGCGGGGGCTTGCAGGGTGGCGGGTAGCTCGGGGACCAGCTGGTGTAGCCAGGCGACTAGCAGCGCCTGCCAATAATCGGCACCGGCCTGCTGAAGTGAGGATCTCAGAGCGGGATCGGCGGCAAAGGCCAGGTCGAGATCGATCGGGGCGGCCATCTCAGCCCCCTGGCAGCTGGGGGCGGCCGAGCCAGGCGATCAGCACCAAGAAACCGGTGAGCCCCACGGCCGTAAGGCCGAAGTGAAACAGGCTTTGGCGGCCCTTACGCACCATGTTGCGCATCGCCAGCTTGACGAAGCTCGGGTTCTGCTCAGTCATCGCTGCTGCCTCCGGCCACATCGACGCCCGCATGAAGCAGGCTCTGGATAAATGGATCGAGATCGCCGTCCATCACGCCTTGCACGTCGGTGGTTTCCTGCTGGGTGCGCAGGTCTTTGACCATTTGATAAGGGTGAAACACGTAGTTGCGTATCTGGTTGCCCCAGGCCGCTTCCACAATGTCGCCGCGGATGTCGGCGATTTCGGAAGCCCGCTGCTCCTGGGCAATCACCAGCAACTTGGCCATCAGCAGGGCCATCGCCTTTTCTTTGTTTTGCAGCTGGGAGCGCTCCTGGGTGCAGCGCACGAATAGGCCGGTGGGGATATGCAGGATGCGCACGGCCGTTTCCACCTTGTTGACGTTCTGGCCGCCGGCCCCGCCGGAGCGCGACGTGGTGATTTCTAGGTCCTTGTCGGGGATGTCGAGCTTCACGTCCTCATCGATCTGGGGCATCACCTCAACACCGGCGAAGCTCGTTTGGCGCTTGTCGTTGGCGTTGAACGGTGAGATCCGCACCAGCCGGTGGGTGCCCTTTTCGTTGCGCAGATAGCCGTAGGCGTAGCGGCCCTCGATTTCGATCGTGCAGCTCTTGATACCAGCTTCTTCTCCCTCGCTGAGCTCGTCCACACTCACCTTCATGCCGTGGTCTTCGGCCCAGCGGGTGTACATGCGCATCAGCATCAGGGCCCAGTCCTGGGCGTCGGTGCCGCCGGCACCGGCATTGATGCTGATCACGGCGCCCTCTTTGTCGTAAGGGCCCGAGAGCAGGCGCTCCAGTTCCCAGCGATCCAGGTCGGCTTTGAGTGTTTGCAGGGATTGGTTTGATTCGGCCAGCAGCTCTTCATCGGGCTCGAGGCCGTAGAGCTCGACTGTCGCTTCCGCATCGAAGACGCTGGCCTGCCATTTCGCCAATTGCTCGAGCTGGTCTTTCACCTCGTCAAGCTGACGCATCTTGAGCTGGGCTTGCTTCTGGTCGTCCCAGAAGTCGCCCTGGGAGGCCAGCTGCTCCAGATCTTGCTGGCGGGCTTTCAGGGCCGGTACGTCAAAGACAGTCCTGGGCGTTGCCCAGGCGGTCAGTGAGCTCGGAGAGGTCGCGCTTGAAATCGGTGAGGTCGAGCACCGGTGCCATCTCAACAATCAGTTGACGCTATCAGCGCCGGCCAGGGCTGCCGGGGGCGGGGGCGTGGATGCTGGGGTTGTTTTGTTAATTGGCTAAGGCTTGGCTTAGCTAATTAACTTGGGCGCAAGGCCCGCCGCCGGCTGTCCCCTGGCCCGCTTCTACGATCAACAAGCCCACATAAGACTGTCGAAATGGCCGCCACCGTTGAGATCTATACCTGGCGGGCATGTCCGTTCTGTGTGCGCGCTAAGGCTCTGCTAGAGCGCAAGGGGGTTGCCTACGCCGAGTTCGCCATCGACGGTGACGAGGCGGCTCGCTCGGCGATGGCGGCCAAGAGCGGCGGGAGCCGCAGCGTGCCCCAGACCTTCGTCAATGGCCAGCACGTGGGTGGTTGCGACGACCTGCATGCCCTCGAGCGCTCCGGCCAGCTCGACGTCCTGCTGGCGAGCTGAGCGGTGGCATCCCAACTGTTCGTGATCGATCCGATCGCGCGGCTTAATCCAGCCAAAGATTCCAGCGTCGCCCTGATGCAGGCGGCCCAGCGAGCTGGCGAGCAGGTGTGGGTTTGCACCATTGCCGATCTTTCCGCGGCCGAAGTGCCAGGAGCCCCCCAGCAAGGCCATGGCGCATGGGTGGTGGCCACCCCCGTGAACTGCGAGCCCTGGTTTGAGCTCAGCGATCCCCAGCTGCTGCCACTCACCGAGTTTCCGCTGGTGTGGATGCGCAAGGACCCACCGGTGGACGAGGCCTACCTCTATGCCACACACCTGCTGGAGTTAGGAGAGCGCCAGGGGGTGCGGGTGTTGAACCGGCCCGCGTCTCTGCGGGCCTGGAACGAAAAACTCAGTGCGCTGCGCTGGAGCCAGCTGATGGCACCCACCCTGGTGGCTAGCCGGGTAGCAGCGTTGGCTGCCTTTACCGCCCAGCATGGCGAGGTGGTGCTTAAGCCTTTGGGGGGCCGGGCTGGCCAGGGGGTGGTGTTTGCATCTGCGGCGACGCCAGGCTTGCGTGCTCTGCTGGAGCTGGTCACCGGCCAGGAGCAGCTGCCGGTGATGGTGCAGGCCTTCTTGCCAGGAGTGAGCGCTGGAGATAAGCGCATCTTGCTGGTGGACGGCGAGCCCCTAGGGGCCGTGAATCGCATTCCCGCCGGTGGCGAGTTCCGCAGCAACCTGGCCGTTGGCGGTGCTCCGGAGGTCACTGAGCTCACTGCGGAGGAGAGGGCCATCTGCGCTGAGCTGGCGCCAGCGTTGCGGGCTGAAGGTTTGTTTTTCGTGGGCATCGATGTGATCGACGGCCGCCTCAGCGAGATCAACGTGACCAGCCCTACCGGCGTGCGCGAGGTGGAGCGGCTGGCTGGGATTCCGCTGGCGGATCAGACGATGGCGCGGCTGCTGGCCGCTTGATGTCCGGCCGCGCAGCTCAGCTGCTGCTGCAGTACGCCCAGCTTCAGGGCTACCTCCTGCAGCTCCCGTTCCACCGTTGACCCCCTCACTAAGCCAGCACCGGCGGTGAGCTCGAGCCGGTCGCCCCGCAGGGTGCCGCTGCGGATCGCTACACGTAGGTCGGCGTCCCCGGCGCTGTCGATCCAGCCGATTGGGGCGGCGTAGTGACCGCGCTCGAAGGGCTCCAGGCTGCGTAGCCAGGCCATCGCCTCGCGACGCGGCAGTCCGGCCACGGCGGGGGTGGGATGGAGGGCGGCGGCGATGCTCAAGGCTTGGTGCTGGCCTAGGGCTGCCGTGATCGGGGTGTGCAGGTGCACCAGCTGGCCGTGGCGGGCCAGGCGTGGATGGCGGGGGCGCCGGGGGGTGAGGCCCGCTCTGCTGAGCACGGCGGTGATCGTGTCCACCACCAGCTCATGCTCGTGGCGATCTTTGGATGACTGCAGCAGGGCTATGCCCCGCTCTCCAGCTGGTGCGGTGCCCGCCAAGGCGTCGCTGCGTAGTTGGCCCTGGCGCACCGTGAGTAGCCGTTCTGGTGAGGCGCCGATCAGGGCAGTCCCGCGGGCCTGTTGCCACAGAAAGCGGCAGCTGCCGCTCTGGTGTCGGCGTAGGGGCTCCAGTAGGGCTAGGGGATGGGGCGCGGCCTCAAGCTGCAGCTCCTGGCGCACGGCCAGCACCACTTTTTCCAGTTCGCCCCTCTCCACCCGCTCCAGTCCCCGCTCAACAGCGGAGCGGTAGCTCTCTTGCCACGGCGAACTGCAGCGGATGCCGATTCGACTTGCAGCCCTCAGCTGCAGCCCGTCTTGCTGTTGCACCAGGCGCTCCAGCCGGCGTGCCTGCTCCCAGAGTTCTTCGGCTAGCTGGCGCGGCGTCACGCCGCCGCCGAGGCTGCGCTGCAGCCGCAGCCAGCAGTGTTGGCCCTGGCGGCTCAGCTGCCAGCGCGGCAGCACGGCTTGTACCCCAGGTACGGCAGCAGGACCAGGCAGCAGCGGCGCCTCAAAGAAGGCGAAGGCCAGCAGCACCCGAGGCCGGGCTAGGGGCGGGCCGCTCTGCGGGGTGGCCAGGCGGCTGAGGCAGGCGCTGGCAAAACGTTGGGCCAGCTCAAAGCGACGTGGACCGCTCAGCTCGAGGCTGTTGGTACGGCCGGCCGCAGCTATGCAGAGACCCGGGGCACCGTCCCACAGGAAGCGGAAGCTGTCGCCGCCAGGGGCCAGGGGGGCATCCTCGGGCTCAAGGTGGGGCAGCAGCAGCATCGGGTCGCCGCCGGCCAGGGGTAGGGCCAGGCTTAGGACGCCCTCCTCCTCAAGCTGGCGGGCCCGCTCGTTGGCGGCAGCCAGCAGACTGGTGAATGAACCACCAGGTGAATCGGTGAAGGAAGGGGAGGCCTGCACCAGGAAGGGCCGAGACCGCGACGAAGAGCTGCTCAAATGTATGGGCCCTGCAGTGGCTGCCGCCTGCGGCCCCCATGACTGAGCCCAAGGTCGTCGCAAGCCGTTACGCCAATTCCGTCGATCGCAGTCGGCTGTGGAAGGCGGCTATTAAGTGGCCGATGTACGCGGTAGCGGTGATGCCGGTGCTGCTGGCCGCTGGCTGGCG
>CAZKER010000339.1:0-4352 GCA_964551845.1 uncultured Cyanobium sp. | reverse complement strand
GAGCGCCATTGCACCTCCAGCCGAGAGGGCAAGGTGATGCTGTCCTGCTGGATCCCTGATGAGCTGCGCCAGGAGCTCGATCGTGTGTGGGCAGAGCAGGGCCTCAGGCCCCATGGGAGAACGCAGAACGGCATGGAGCAGATGATCCACAACTTCCTGCAAGGCCAGGCGGCGAAAGACCAGTAGTCGAATCGCCGCCACCTGCCTTGCAGAGATCGCCGCCGATCAGCACGTCACGCTGAGTTGGGCCCCCATGCGTCAGCAGACCAGGTGCCCATCGTTGCTGAACCGCATCGCCCGGGTTCTGTCGAGCCTGGTGGTCCTCAATGACATCATCGGCAAGTGACGGAGAGTGCAGTCCCTTGCGCCACTGCTATTGGTGGCAGCTTTTACCTTGATCGCGGTGAGCGCGGCCCTGGTGATCAGCAGCTGTAAGTCACGGCTTGACCCTTGCTGCTGGTAGTTGACGATGACAGCCAGGGCTGAGCGCCTCTCGCAATGCAAGGTAAGCAGCGCGTACTGCGGCCATTGATGGCAAATCCAGCCCGGTAGAGCTAATCGGCACTTATCACCTATGACACCTTTACCCATGGCGCCGCGCTGTTGAATAATGCAGCCGTAGACGGGGTGGAGATGCAGCTGGTCGAGGAAAGCAGCAGTGCTTAGCGGCCGCCCGTCACCACCATCCTTGCAACTGCCTAGCCGCAAGCCATCCCAAAGCTGTCCTTTGAATACCTAACAGAAGGTGCCACGCCCACCGCCACCGGTGCGTCCTTTTGCTTCTGAGAAGGCGCGCTCAAATTGCCGCTCCTTGCCTAGCTCCTGCACCCGCGCGTGGGCTGCATCTTCCATCTGCCGCTCCCGCAGTTCCAGCTGCTGCCGCACGCCTCGCAGTTGTTTCTCGAGGTGGTTGCTGCGGCGCCGTTCGACCTTGAGGGGTTCGCTGGGATGGAACTTGAGGTGGCAGTGGCAATTACCAGTCTTATCTGTCATTCCCTGTTGCCGAGAGATGGTTGTTTCCAGCCAACGCGCCTTAGCCTCAGAACATGATCACCGTTCAAAACATAAAAGCTGCCGATTGAGCAGCTCCCCACTTGGCGCCACAACGGTGCTGCCAGATGTGGCGTCGTGACAGGGCGATCCCGTTGAAGCACGGCCAAGCCGGTGAGACTGCACCAGTGCTGCAGCAGGGAAGAGAACATCGAGCCCTTTTGGATTGCCTGGCTTTGCAGCAACGCGCATAGACCTGTGATGCCGCCATTGAGATCTCGATGGCGGCTGAATCCCCTGATCCAGTGATTCCAGCCAAGCGCGATGTTCGGCAAGCGAGCAAGCCTAGACCTCCACGAACTGGAAGTTGGCAACCTCCGGCGGATCGATCACGCTGTTGGGAGCCAGCCCCAGGCGCCGCAGGCCACCCTCGCTTGGCCATAGGCACCCAGGTGCAGCACACCAACCAAGGCAACACCACCCCTGAGCACCAGTAGATCAGCGGCTACGGCTAATGCCGGGAGTCTTCCTTCAACCAGAACTGAATGCCATGTCCAAAAAACGCAAAGCCACCGCCGAGGATGAAGAAGGCAAACCCGAATCGGCCTATAGTCAACAGATCGATGATCCAACTCCAGGCCAAAGAAATAGCCAAGTAGGCGCAGGCCTCGGCCATGAACGCCACAAAAGACTTAAAAGAAGTAGCGCAGACCGTTAAAAAGGAGCTCAGCGATGCGGCTGATCAAGCAGCTCTTGGCATCAGCCTCTCCGTTGCGCTTTAGCGGCTCCTCGCGCGCCAGTACAGGCGTTTAATGCCAACTGCACAAGTAAATCAAATTAGTGCTCAATCTATTAAACGCGACCATCTCTCCGCAAGCTGCAGTTGCGGAAGAAAACAGACCAAGGATAGGTACATGCAATGTACGGATTGGGGTGGCCAAGCTTGGAGCAAAAAGGAATTTGGGTCGTATCGATTGATCCAAAACAGCACAAGGTGTGGCTATTTTACTGAGGATTAACTGACTGGGCACGAGGGTTCCTCCAAAACCAGTTGACCTTGTCCAGTATGCCTACAAGATCGCGAGAGAGGCAGGCGAGTTGGTCATCAACCTTTTAGGCCCCGAACTCACTCGCTACCTGTATCAAGAGCCAGCCTTCGGCCCAGATCCGGCGCAGTAATGCTGATCCGCCGGCGCCGATGACCTGGAAACGCCAGCCTTTAAAGGCCTCCGAATAGCGTGATGCAGACCTTAGCCCTAACACTTTACTGGCTCTTACCTGATTCTTTCCTCATCGGCTTTTGCCCAATCGATCCGCAAAGCCCAGATGGGAGCAGTCAATAAAACCCAGATGCAAGTGGAATTGCTGAATAGGGATTTGCACTTCTAATCATCCGCCGATTACATACATCGTGGCGGCGCTGGTGACACCAAACACCAGGCGATCCAAGACTGAACACAACATTCACATATTTGTCACCGCGAATCCTTGAGGTTGCACTGTCAACTGAGAAAAAACAAGCTATCACTTAAACACCAAATCTTGCCACCAAACTCACGAAGCCATGGATCTCATTTCGCTCATTGTCACGCTCATCGTCGTTGGTGTCCTGCTGTGGCTAGTGAACACCTACATCCCCATGGATGGGAAAATCAGGCAAATCCTGAATGTTGTCGTTGTTGTAGCAGTTGTGGTTTGGCTGCTCAACGGCCTAGGGCTGATGGATTCCATTCGCGGGGTTCGGGTCGGACGATGAATCCCATCCGATGAGCTCACCCATGGCCCGTGGGGATGGCCCAAACCCTTGCTATTGTAGCCGGCCAGGGTTTCCAGGCCGTTCTCCAGGATGCGCCGCTGCTTGACCACCCGCGGGCCGCCCAGGTTGATCGACGCTGCGGTTTGCTGCTGAACAGCAGGCCGTTGAAGTAGTCAGTTTCCACCTCAAAAAAACTGGCCTAGCAAGTAGAGAGCCTGATGCCCGGCCTGATCAAACCCTTAAGGTCCCTGGATGCGAAAGCGCCTGCTTCCGACATAGGGAATCGCTAACAATCACCTGATCTAACCCGTCAGGGATCAGGCACTGATACCGGCAAGGCCCCAAAAGTCGGTTTGAATAGGTTGATGATCCCTGTTCGAGCCCTACTTCTGAATCGGATCCTGCACTCGCTGTGGTCAGTGGGTGCAATGGCCTTATTGATGGCATCGCTGCTCGAGTGGGGCCTAGTTGCTGAGCAGCAGACTGGCCTGCTCTGAGTTCCTACGTTGCAGCAGTGACCAGGCTCTACAACAGCATCGGGACCAACCTAACTACCCGCACCTTATCGAGAGCAGCCAGGCCTACGGCCTTGTCTGATCGGCTCGAAGCCCCAGTTCAGGAGTGGCATTAGCTCAACAGTGAGGTGCTTCTAAAAGCCCGCAACCGCAAGGCTTGCATACTTACTCCTGGCTTCACATCACAAGGGCCTGATCGCCCTCGGCGAGCACCTCAGCAACAGCGGCAAGCGCCCGCCGCAATTGATACCCCTACACCTTTCTCCAGTTAGCAATCAGAATCAAGGCCATGGAGCTGCATGCCGACCTCAGCCAGCGAGCGCTGCTCGACACCCACTCCCTGAACTGGAATCCCTCCCCAATGGCGGGGGTGGAACGGCGCCTGCTCGATCGCAACGGCGCCGAGGTGGCTAGGGCGACTTCCATCGTGCGCTACGCCCCCGGCAGCCGCTTTGAGCGCCATCTCCATGGCGGCGGCGAGGAGATTCTGGTGCTGGAGGGCACCTTCTCAGATGAGCAGAGCCACTACCCAGCCGGCGCCTACCTGCGCAACCCCGCTGGCTCAAGCCATGCACCATTCAGCGTGGCAGGCTGCACGATCCTGGTGAAGCTGCACCAGATGCACCCTGCCGATCAGCAGCAGCTAGTGGTCGACACCAATCAAGAAACCTGGGTTCCGGGTCTGGTTAGGGGGTTGGAGGTGCTGCCCCTGCATGCCTTTGGTTCTGAACATGTGGCCCTAGTGCGATGGGCGCCAGGCACGGTATTTAAACCCCACGGCCATCCCGGTGGTGAGGAGATCCTGGTGCTCGATGGCGTATTCCAAGACGAACACGGCACCTATCCAGCTGGCAGCTGGCTGCGCAATCCACCCGGCAGCGTGCACAGGCCAAGGAGTGAGGCGGGTTGCATAATCTGGGTTAAGACCGGCCACCTCCCTGTGACGGTGGGTCCGCAGGACTAGTCGGCAATCGACGCTCCACCTGCAGGCACACCAGCCAGGCAATCCCAGCGCTGACACCACTGGTCCAGTCGTTGCGCAGCAACTCGATGATCGAAACCGTGCTGGCGCCGATGCGAAGGCCCCGCAG
>CAZKER010000338.1:0-6086 GCA_964551845.1 uncultured Cyanobium sp. | reverse complement strand
TGCTGCCAGGAACGGGTTTCAGCAGGGCTTCTATGCGGGCCATGGTGGCATTCGGAGAACTCACACTTTCCCAGCTTTGTTGCTTGCTGTGAGCGTCTGCTGCTTGTTGCAGCGCCAATGCTGCCTAGCAGCAGATTGGCTTGATGCCCACGGTGGCACTGACACCCTGTGCGACCACGCCTACACCCCACCATCCGCTGAGTCTTGTAGAAAGCTTTGACGCTGTCATGTGTTTAAGGATGCTGCGGCCGCTTTACGTCTCATTCAAAATGGATCGGTGAAATCTTTAATCGCGGCTATCGCTGCGAGCCTCATCGTTGCCGCGCCGACGAAGGCCTCGCTTTTGCCCTGCCCACTGGCTGCCGGCTGGCGAGTTGAACGGCATCTTGAGCTGCCTCGCCGCGATACGGACAACCAGCCGATCGGCGGTTTCTCCGCTGTTCATCGCAACCCCACCACGGGTGAGCTACTGCTTTTGAGCGATTTGCCCCAGGGATCGCTGCTGCACTGGAGCTCATTTTCCTCTGGCGGCATTCCCCGTTTGCTGCGGGTGCTGCCGTTGGTTCATCCGATGGATGGCGAGGGGCTGGTGGCTCTCGATGGCCAGTTCTGGATCGCTAGCGAAGGTCGGCGAACAGCTCACCAGGAGCCCAGCCTGCTGCGTTTTGACGCCGCCAGTGGTGAGCTCCTGCAAAGGCTGGTTTTACCTCCAGATTGGCAAGCCGGGAACGGCAAAGGCCTAGATAGCAACGCTGGACCGGAATCGCTTGCTTTGATGCCGGCAATGGCCGGACGGAGTTCACCTGCACTTTTGATGGCGGCGGAGCAACCTTTGCTGCAGGACCCACCGCTTCAGGTGCGGCTGTTGAGTTGGCAATGGCGGCGAGGCCAGGATCCACATATCGATGCGCCTTGGGCCCAGCCGCTTGGTTCTCTGCAGTTACCAGGTGAAGGATGGGGTCTCACCGATCTCATTGTGGTTAATACCGCTCAGGTCCTGGCCTTGCTGCGTCGGTTTGAGGCGCCCTTCAACTGGTCTATTCGTTTAGCCCTATTCCCCTTGCCGGCACCAGAGACTGCTGGTCTCTCCATGCCGCTGGCACCTTTAGCAAGCTGGGACCTAATCGCCGCGGGCCTCCCTCCAGACAATTGGGAAGGGATTAGTGCTGGACCTCCATCAGCGGAAGGGCAGCCCAGCCTGTTGCTTGTAAGCGACGACAACCTCAATCCACTTCAGGCTAGTCGCCTCGCTCTGCTCACCCCCATTCGCACTACGAGCTGCTCCTCCCTGCCATGAATCGTCGACAGTTACTGATTCAAATGCTTGGCCTTGGGGCGTCCGCCATGGCAGCACCGGCTTTTGCCAGCCGGGCTTCGGGTGGGCGTGAAGGGCTGCCATTTAAGCCCCTGCCTGGCCCTATGCCCCTGCCTGGCGACGGACGCACTGCCGAACAGCAGATGCGTCTTTACAGCCGCTTGGTTATCGAAGACCGGCTAGTAGTTCCGGCTGGATATAGCAGTGAGCTCTTGCTGAGTTGGGGCGATCGGCTTGCAGATGGTCGTTTTGGCTTCAACAACGACTATCTGGCCTTCACAGCCCTTGATACCACTCGGGCCTTGCTCACGGTGAACTTCGAATACATCAGTGCCCGCTCCTGGGTGGCGGGCTTCATTGACGCCACTGGTGAAGCGCTGCCATTTGAAGCGCTGCGGCAAGGGCTGGCGCAGCGTGGCGCCAGTGTCGATGTTGGAGCGCTGGCCGCTGGTGATCCGCTGCTACAACCACTCCTGGAGGTCGCGACCGCCGCCATGGCCGATCTCGGTATCGGCGTGGCCGAAATCGGCCTCGACGCAAGCGGCCACTGGCGCCAACGGCCTGGTCGGTTCGATCGCCGCATCACGGGCCTGACTGGGCTGAACCAACCGAAGCAGCTATTGCGTTGCAGCGGTCCTGCTGCGACAGTTTTCGGCCAACACCAGCGGCGGGGATACGACGACGGGCTGGGTGAGCGGATCATCGGCAGCTTTGCCAACTGCGCCGGCGGCCAGACCCCATGGGGAACGGTGCTGTCTGCCGAAGAAAACTTCCAGAACCAGGTGGTGGAGCGAGTGTATGCCGATGGTTCCTCACCGTCGCCGGCGGAGCGTCCTTTCCGCTTCGATGGCGAGCGGCTGGATGGGTTAGGCAACCCGTTTGCGTTGGCGGGCAATAAATACGGCTGGATGGTGGAGATCGACCCCCGTCGTCCAGACCAGCCGCCGGTGAAGCACAGCTGGCTAGGACGCTTTCGTCACGAGGCGGTGGCTGTGAAGGCCCTTGCCGGCCAGCCGCTGCTTGTGTACTCGGGCTGCGACCGCCATGGGGGTCACCTCTACCGCTATGTGAGCACAGAGACAGTGCGGGATCCAGCCGATCCGGCCAACTCCACCTTGATGGAGCAGGGGCGGCTCGAAGCAGCGGTGTTCAACTCCGATGGCACGGGCCGCTGGGTGGCGCTGGCAGCGGAGACGCCGCTTGGCCCGCTGCGGCCGAGTCACTTCGAGCGTTTTGGGTTTAGCCAGCCCTGTTTGCTACCCCACCGTGACCGTAACCAGCCCGGTCCTGAGGCCCTTGTAAATGATGCTGAGGTGGACGCATATCTGCAACGCCATCGCAGTTTGGCCGATCTCTACCCAGGCAGTGGTCGCACCCAGCAGGGTGCGATTTTGATTGATGCTCACCTTGCTGCCAATGCAGTTGGTGCTACCCCGGCAGCCCGTCCGGAGGACACTGACATTGATCCCCGCACGGGCGATTTGCTGATCGCTTTCACCGCTGGGAGCAGCGACGGTGATGGTCGGGCGGATCCAGAGATCTTCAAGGGGCCCAAGGGAGAGTCGAGCTGGCCCTATGGCTGGGTGATGCGCCTAACAGATGGCCAATCGCGGGGTGATGCCAGCCGCTTTAGTTGGCAGATGGTGGCCAGTGGTGGCACCCCCTGGCAGGGCGGCATGGGCTTTGCCAACCCAGACAACCTGGCTGTCGACAGCTGCGGCAACACCTGGATGGTGACCGATCGCTCTAGCAGCAGCAGTTTGGATGTGTTTGGCAACAACGCCTGTTGGGTGTTCCCCGCTAGCGGACCGCGGTCTGGTCAGGCACAGCTGTTTGCCACAGGGCCGATGGAATGCGAGCTCTGCGGTCCCTGCTTCGACAGCAACGAATCAACTTTGTTCCTGTCTGTACAGCACCCGGGTGAAACCAACGGCACCCATGAGAGCGGTCGCGATGAATTCCAGGCCCATAACCTCCAGGCCAGCGATGGCAGAGCGTTCGAGCAACTGCGTCAGGTGCCTCTGGGCTCGAACTGGCCCTCAAGGGTGCCTGGTCGACCGCCTCGCCCTGGGGTGGTCGCGATTCGCCGTCATGACAGCCGCCCCTTGCTCAGCTGCTCTGGCGCACCTTCTTGACGGCGATGCCGGCTTCCGTCGCGGTGCCGGCCGCCAGCAACAGCAATCCGATCAGTCCCACCAGCTTGTTCTGAGCGTCGGCAGCAGCGTCGGCGTTCTGGCCGAGGACGGCACCGGCTACGAACCAGGCGGATGCGAGTGCTGAGGTAATCCAGTAGGCCCTCCAACGGCGCTGATACATGTACCCAGCCCCGAGGCCGGGAACCACGTTCAGAACCACGGCTACCCAGCCGGCCGAGGCTGCAAGGATCTGCTCACGGGTTGGAGTCATAGCGGCACATATTTGAAATAGCACTATGGCGACCGAAGCCCCTTGTGTGTCTGAGGCTGTCTGTCTGCGTGCTGTAAGCAGGTGTTCCATCGAGCCATGGTTCAGCGTTATCCCCTCAGAACCTCTTGCATCACTTCGAGCAGCCCATCGGCCAGGGGGCGGCAGTGGCTATGCCGGGCACTCCAGATCGATCCCGCCAGCAACTCCTCGTCGCTTACCAGGGCCATGTCCTGGCCTTCCAGCAACTGCAGCTGCTCCAGCGGCACCGACAGCTGCGCCCGGAACACGTGAGCCGTGCGCCGCTGAATGTGGTGCACCATGACTAACTGCAGCACTGAGGGCTGCCAACTGATTTCCTCCACCAGCTCCCGCCGCACAGCCTGCTCCGGTGTTTCTCCTGGATCTAGGTGCCCGCCGAACAGCCCCCAGCAGCCTGGGGCAACGATGGTTGGGATCTCATCGCGCAGCTGCATCAACCAGCGGCCGTCCCGCTGCAACATCGCCAGGGCAACTTCAACGGCCATGGCAGAAGATCAGGCCGCTCTCGAGCGGCGCTGCTGGCTGGCGTTGATCGCAGCTCCCCCAGTCACAAGAGCTAACCCTCCGCCAACGGCAAGGAAGGCCAAGGTTTGCAGCAGCAACAGGAAGATGCCTAATGCCGAACCCGCCGCGATCTGCACCCTAGCCTTGATCAGCAGGGTGAGCAGCAGCAGCACAGTGGCCTTGAGGGCAAACACCTTGGCTGTGCTGAGTGGAGAAAAAGGATTCAAAAACACGTTAGGCCCCGTTGTGATCCCATGCTGGCGCCCTGGAGGAAGTTGGCGCGCGATTGTTTGATCACTGCACAGTTAAACGCCCCTTCAACCAAGTTGGGGTAACCCCAATCGCCGCCAGAGCCCAGGCCACTCGCTGTCGCGCTCGACCAGCAAGCCTTGCTCTGGTTCCCCAGATCTCCTGGTGTATCCGGTCGGCATCGAGGTAAGCATCGGCACCACAGCCGGCCCTGGCTGAATCTCAGGGTCGGATTACATCGGGATGGCTGAACAACAGAGGCTGCTTCGGCCCGAAAGTGCAGCAATCCAAATCGGTAGATGGCTGGTCTCCACAGTTGTGAGGGGCAAGGTATTTCACGCCCCATTCCCTTTGCTAAAACAGCCATGTACAGCGCACTCCTCCCGATCCTCAGCCTGCTGCTTCTAATTGGTTCTGGTATGCCAGCTATGGCAGAGCAGCGCGGAGGACCAAATTCCGGAGGCTCTCGTCCGCAGACTCCTGCTGAATTGCTCAAAAGTGACAACCCTTGTGGGGCCGAGCAGCGTCCCTGTGGGTGGTAAAAGCTGTAGTTCACAACATGTTCTGAATGGTTTAATCGATCAGATCTGTATATTTCTACGCTAGGCGTATTAGGGATTCTTTCCCGCAGCAGCACCATCTCCGCCAATTCGGCCTGGGGTGGCGGAGATGGTGCTGCTGGTGCGGGCCAACTGCACTATCCAAAACTAACGATATCCTGATCTTGCCAGCATGGCCATGCCAAACGGCAGGCTTGTACGAAGGTATGCAAAATCTAAGCTCCCATGCTTATGGCGAGCTGCTGCCATATGTATTGGGCATGATCGGATCGAATCACTATCTTTGCGGGGGTGATGCATCTTTGATATTGCCGAGGGATGCCCCAAAGAAGGTTGATGAAGTCGCAACAAAATCATCAATGACTCGGGGTATTTCGGTCTCATGCTCCTCCTTGAATAGGGGCATGCCGCGCCTTAGTCCTGCTGTGTCAAGCCGGTAGTGGTTCCAGCCTTAAATTAGCAGTAGGTAGGGCAAGAAGAAGATCAGCTGAGTCATTAAAAGAACTCGGGTGTTCAGGGAGTAACAAATTTGAACGTTCAGGTCACTTGGCTGAATAAGTATCTAGGGGAAGTTGCAAAATCCAAGGAGTTCCAAGGCGATAGCCCCGAAGGCGACCTGAGCGCTCAAGAGCATCCAGATAAAAACAAGAGTAGCAACTCTTGTTGCCGAAGCAGATATCCAATGGGCTCAAAGCTACTCATCATGCAGATATCTATCAATTGAGTTTTCCTACTCGAGCACAGCCTTGGCAAACAGCATTGGTTTACGGATGTGAACCCTATAGCTTCCAGTTTCGGAAAGGGCGCCAATACAGGTGAAATCACTCTGGTGTGGTAGTCCAGTCGAGCTAGGCATCGCTTGATATTTGCATCAATCGTTGGCCCAGCCAGTGCAACCCGCCGCCATATTTCACGGCTAGCTCTGCGTAGCTCCAGATCAGTGGTAGCTCATGGCCAAAATGGAGCTGTTCATCGCCGCTGCTCTCACAGAGGTTGAGCCCGGCTTGGCGGCT
>CAZKER010000337.1:0-7736 GCA_964551845.1 uncultured Cyanobium sp. | reverse complement strand
CAGCACCCTCTGGTGACAGTGGAGCGCAGGGAGGAGACGCAATTACCGGGGCCAAACCAAATTGCCGTGCTCGCTACCGGCCCACTCACCAGCGAGTCCCTGGCCGAGCAGTTGCGGGAATTCACGGGCCGGGCCGACTGCCACTTCTTCGATGCAGCCAGCCCAATCGTGGAGGGCGAGAGCATCGACTTGGGCGTGGCCTTTCGGGCCTCCCGCTACGACAAGGGCGATGCCGACTACATCAACTGCCCGATGGATCGGCAGCAATTTCTGGCTTTTCGGCAGGAGCTCCTCAGCGCCGAACAAGCCGAGCTCAAGGACTTTGAACAGGAGAGCGCCCACTTCTTCGAGGGCTGCCTGCCAATCGAAGAGTTGGCTCGCCGCGGCGAAGACACCATGCGCTACGGCCCCCTCAAGCCGATCGGGCTCTGGGATACCCGCTGGGGCGACGTTAACGATCGCGATGTGCGCCGCGCCAAACGGGCCTACGCGGTGGTGCAGCTGCGCCAGGAAGACAAGGACGGGCGCCTGTGGAATTTGGTGGGCTTCCAGACCAACCTCAAGTGGGGTGAGCAGAAACGGGTGCTGCGGCTGATCCCGGGGCTGGAAAAGGCCGAGTTTGTGCGCTTCGGCGTGATGCACCGCAACACCTTCCTGGAATCGCCCCAGCTGCTCGATGCCACCCTGCAGTTCCGCAGCCGTCCCAGCCTGCTGGCCGCGGGCCAAATCACGGGCACCGAGGGCTACGCGGCAGCGGTAGCTGGCGGCTGGCTGGCTGGCACCAACGCAGCCAGGCTGGCCCTAGGCCTGGAGCCGCTGAGCCTGCCAAAAACCACGATGCTGGGCGCCCTCAGTCACTTCATCGCCGAGGCGCCCAGCAAGAAATTCCAGCCCATGCCCCCCAACTTCGGCTTGCTGCCCGAGCTGGCCGAACGCATCCGCGAAAAGCGGGCGCGCTACGGCGCCTACCGCGACCGGTCCTTGACGGATCTTGAGCCTTTCACTCGGCCACTACACCTGCACGACACCAGCGCCGCTGCCTAAGGTCGCTCCAGCCTCTCCAGCCCAACGGTGACCAGCAGCCCTGCCCCCATCTGGGATGTGATCGTGATCGGTGCGGGCATCGGCGGCCTGGTTACCGCTTCCCAGCTGGCCGCCAAGGGGGCAAAAGTGCTGGTGCTTGAGCGCTACCTCATCCCAGGAGGCTCCGGCGGCAGTTTCAGACGTGACGGCTACACGTTTGACGTGGGCGCCTCGATGATCTTTGGCTTCGGCGACAAGGGCCACACCAACCTGCTCACCCGCGCCCTGGCCGACGTAGGCCAGCACTGCGACACCATTGCCGATCCAGCCCAGCTCGAGTACCACCTGCCCGGCGGCCTAAGCGTTGCTGTAGCCAGGGATTACGAGCGGTTTCTGGCCGATCTCAGCGCCCTTTTTCCCCACGAAACCAAGGGCATCCGCGCCTTTTATGACACCTGCTGGCAGGTGTTCAACTGCCTCGATGCGATGCCGCTGCTGTCGCTTGAGGATCCGGCTTACTTGGCCAAGGTGTTCTTTAAAGCTCCGCTGGCCTGCCTCGGCCTGGCCCGCTGGCTGCCGGTGAATGTGGGCGATGTAGCGCGGAAGCACATCAGCGATCCAGCCCTGCTCAAGTTCATCGACATGGAATGCTTCTGCTGGAGCGTGATGCCGGCAGACCTCACGCCGATGATCAACGCCGGCATGGTTTTCTCCGATCGCCATGCCGGCGGCATCAACTACCCCAAAGGGGGCGTTGGCGTGATCGCAGGCAAGCTGGTGGCGGGGCTGGAGAGCCATGGCGGCACGATCCGATACAAGTCGCGCGTCACCAAAGTGCTGCTGGAGAACAACGCTGCCGTTGGGGTGAAGCTGGCCAGCGGTGAAGAGCTGCGGGCACGCCGCGTGGTGAGCAACGCCACCCGCTGGGATACTTTTGGCGGGCTTGTAGATGCGGAGCACACACCCAAAGCCGAAACCACCTGGCGGCGCCGCTACAAACCCTCGCCTTCCTTTCTCTCCCTGCACCTGGGTATTGATGCAGCCTTAGTGCCCGAGGGCTTCCACTGCCACCACCTGCTGCTGGAGCGTTGGGAGGAAATGGAGGCCGAGCAGGGAGTGGTTTTTGTGTCGATGCCAACCCTGCTGGATCCGGCCCTGGCCCCGCCAGATCGCCACATCGTGCATGCCTTTACGCCCAGCAGCATGGAGCAGTGGCAGGGGCTCACGCCAGCTGAATATCGCGCCAAAAAACAGGCCGACGCCGACCGGCTGATCGGCCGGCTCGAAGCGATCCTGCCCGGCCTGAAGGGCGCTATTCGTCACCGTGAAGTGGGCACTCCCCGCAGCCACCGGCGCTTTCTGGGCCGCATGGGGGGAAGTTACGGACCCATACCTGCCCTACGCCTGCCCGGCCTGCTGCCTATGCCCTTCAATCGCACCGCCATCCACGGCTTGTATGCAGTGGGGGATTCCTGCTTCCCCGGCCAGGGCCTCAATGCGGTGGCATTCAGCGGCTTCGCCTGTGCCCACCGCATCGGCGCCGACCTGGGGCTCAACCCATGGGCGCTGCCAGACTGAGCTGGCGGTAAACCGTGGTGAGGCCCCGCAGGATGAATTCCACACCGATTGCCAGGGTGAACAGGCCCATCACCTTGGTGAACACACTCAGCCCCACATCGCCGACGACCCGGACGATGCGAGCACTGAAACTGAAGACCATAAAGTTCACCCCCACCAGAGCCCCAATCGCCGCTACCAAGGCCGGTATCGTTCCAGAACGCTGCGCCTGATCGGAAAACAAAATCACGGCGGAAAAAGTGCCAGCACCCACCGTGAGGGGTAGGGCAATCGGCACCACAGCGAAGCCGTAAAGATGGGCATCATTGCCTGGTTGGGCTGGATCGCTGCCAGCAGCAACCGCTTTGATGTCGACGTCATCGGCGTGGCGTGATTTCATCATGTCGAGCCCCAAACCACCCAGAAGCAGTCCGCCGGCAATTTGAAACGAGCTGATCGAGATACCGAAGAAGCCAAGAATCGCCGGACCCATCAGCAGAAACAACAGCAACATCGCCAGGCAGGCGCCGCTGGTGATCAGGATGATGCGCCGCACCTTGGCCCGTGGCAGGCCACGGCTATGGGCCAGAAAGGCGCCCAAGGCCGACACGTTGTTGCCAATAGCCAGCAAACCAAGCAGGTAGTGCTGAACCGTGCCTTGCGCAATAACCAAACCCTGCTCCATCAATGGTGAAAGGCCTGCTCGGCGACATCCGGCGCCAATAGGGGCCCGGGTAGTCGTTCAAACCAATCAACGGCCCGACGGATGTCCTCCAGCAGTTGATCGGCCATATCGCGACTGAAACCTGCCCTCACCACAAAGCGCAAAACGGCAAGCGAGGCACAATTGGCGGGCATGGTGTAGGCGGGCACAAGCCAGCCCCGTTCGCGCAACTTGTCAGAGAGCTGGAACACCGTCCAGTTGGTTACGACAGGATCCAACTTCAGGGCAAAAACAGGCAACTGGCCGCGGGGATGGCTCACCAGCTGCAGGGGCGCCAGCTCAGCTAGGCCATCTGCAAGCTCACAGGCGATCGCCTCAAGCATGCCCATTCGCTGGGTATATCCCGCCCGGCCCAGATGCAGAAAGTTGAAATACTGCGCCACGACCTGGGCGCCGGGGCGGGAGAAATTCATGCCGATAGTGGGCATCTGGCCGCCCAGGTAGTTGACATTGAAGCGCAACTCCTCAGGCAGTAGCGCCTGCTCACGCCACAACACCCAGCCAACCCCTGGCAACACGCCTCCATACTTATGCCCGCTGGCATTAATCGAATGCACCCGGGGCAGCCGAAAATCCCAAACCAGATCCGGTGAATTAAACGGAGCCACAAAGCCTCCCGAAGCCGCATCCACGTGCATCGGGATATCGAGACCGGTGCGTTCCTGCAGCCCATCTAGGCAGCGGTGAATCTCGGCGATGGGCTCGTAACTGCCGTCGAAGGTGCTGCCCAAAATCGCCACCACACCGATGGTGTTCTCATCGCAATGGGCGACAGCCTCCTCGCCGGTGAGATGGAGCCGCTCGGGGGTAATCGGCACCAGCCGGGGTTCCACATCAAAGTAGGCGCAAAACTTGTCCCAGCAGATCTGGGTGTTCGTGCCCATCACCAGATTGGGTCGCCGATCATCCAGGCCGGCGGCACGCCGCTGCTGGCGCCAGTGCCACTTGAGCACCATGCCGCCCAGCATGCAAGCCTCGCTTGATCCTGTGGTGGAAGTGCCGATCGCCTGATCGGGATATTCGGCATTCCAGAGATCAGCCAGAATACGCAGACAGCGCTCCTCCAGCTCTGCCGTTTGAGGATATTCGTCCTTATCAATCATATTTTTTTCGGCGCACTCCTGCATCAGCTGCAGTGCTTCTGGCTCCATCCAAGTGCCCACAAAGGTCGCCATATTCAGGCGGGCATTGCCATCGAGCATCAGATGATCGTGCACCAGCTGATAAGCCAGATCCGCTTCTAGCCCTTTCTCACCGAGCCGGTCGCGGGGAATCTGGGCCGGCAGATTGCGCAGCTGCAGGCGATGGCCTAGCTGCGATTCCAGATTCAACTGAGGGGAACGATTGCGCTGGATCACCAAGCCAAACCAATGCCAGGGCGCCTCAAGCTAGGTCTGGCAACCAACAGCGACACGCCTGGCCTCCATAGGCTGGCCCAACGACGTCAGCGATTCCCCACTTCCATGGCCAGCTCCCCTACCCCCAGCTCCGCCGAGCTGGCCAGCTACCTCGAGCAGCGCGGCGAGCTCAGCAAGCCCTGGATGCTGCAGCTGCTACGGCTCACCAAGCTCAAGGAGGCCAAAGACAGCATGGAACCGGACGCCTACATGGCCAGCCTGCAGGAGGCCCACGCCGATCTGATGCGACTTGGCGAATTCTGGAAAGGCCGCGAGCAGGAGGTGTTCAGCGGTCGCTACCAGCCACCAACCCTGATCGAACCGCTCCCCGGTTCTCCTGAGGATCGATGAACGGCGCCTTGACTACTGGCAGCGACCGCTACCCGATGGCTGCGCTGATCCGCTTCACCTTGATCGCGCTCTACCTGGCCCTGGTGGCTCCGCTACCACTTTTGGCCCCAGCTGAGCTCAAGCTCCTGCTGTGGCTGGCCCTGCCCCTCGGCCTTGGCCTAGTGGTGGCAGCCACCAGCGAAGCCGTCGAGCTAGATGCCAATGGCATTCGGGTTGGTCATCCCAGCTGGTGCGCCTGGCTGCTGCGCCGCGGTTGGAGCCTGCCTTGGAAATCCATCAGTGGACTCACACCAGTGGCCACCAGCCAAGGCGGGCGGGTTTTTTACGTGAGGGGGGTAGACGGATCGGCCTACCTGCTCCCGCAGCGGGTTGCAGCCTTCGAGCAGTTTTTGGCCCGCTTCAGCCAGGAAACGGGCCTTAATACCGGCTCCATCGGCCGCTTAAGCCCGCCTTGGACATATCAGCTGCTAGCCGGGCTCAGCGCCGCCATGTTGCTGGGAGAGCTGGTTTGGGCCCTTAAGCCAGGGAGTTGATGGCCTGGCGTGCCGGTTCTTCCTCAGCTGAAGCTTCCGGCAGAGCCTCCAAACTGAAGCGGTAGCCCTGTTGGCGCATCGTCTCGATACCGCCGCCTTCACCTAGGCCAGCCTGCTCGAGCTTGCGCCGCAAGGTGAGCACCTGGGTGTCGACCGAGCGGGGGCCGCCGCTGAAAGGAGGCCAGGCCATGCGCAACAGCTCCTGGCGACTGCGGACTACGCCCGGGGGCATCAGCAGGGCACAGAGCAGGGCAAATTCCCGCGGGCTCAGCTCGACAGGCTGATCACGCAGGGTCACCTGGCGCAGCAAAACATGCACCTCAAGCGGACCCACGCACACTCGCTCCTGCAGGCCGGTGCCGCTGCGGCGTAGCAAGGTGCGGCAGCGAGCGGCTAGTTCTTCCAGGCCAAAGGGCTTGCGCAACACATCATCTGCGCCAGCATCAAGCAGGGTCACTACTGGCTCTGAGCCGGTGCGGGCCGTGAGCACCATCACCTGGCAGCGCAGCTGAGCTGCCAGGCGCAGGGCGGAACTCTCGTCGAGCAGTTCGGCGCTGATCAGCAGATCGGGCGATTGGTCTTGGCACACCTCCAGAGCTTCCCTAGCTGTGGCGACCGCCGCCGCTAGATGACCGTCCTGCCGCAACCGCTGGGCCAACACGGTGCGCAGGGTTGCATGGGGATCAACCACCAACACCCGCTGGGGCTGGCTTCCGGCCTGATTAGCGGACCCAGTGGCCGTCAGTGGCGGATTAGAAGAGCTGATGGAGTCCACGACTGTGTTGAATTCACCTTAACGGCAGTTGCCAGGGCATCCGCGTATCAGGTGCTGCGTTTGTGTGGACACCCCCAACTAACTGGGCGGAGAACACCCAATCGCGGCCCCTGGCCCAAAGGGGCAAAATAGAAGCAAGGCCTACGACCCAATGACTTCGCTTCAGCACCCGGACGCCATCCGCCATTTCCAATCGCTCTGCGATGCCTGCCAGGAGCTGGCCCATCGCTTCCACAGCCCCGCGGAGCTGCGTCTTTATGCCGATGGCTACATCCACGCCTTGCGCCGTACCGCAGTTCTCGATCCGATCGCCCAGCGGCGCTTTGAGGAGCTCACTGACCGCTGGATCAGGGACCCCTCCAGTTTTGTCGGGCCCGATGGCGACCCACGCAGCCTCTACGAAAGCGAGCGCTACTAGCTGGCTTATCGAGCGAATGAATTTCTGAGCTGAAAGGAAGTTTTGAGCTGGAAGACTGAAAGCCCCTCAGCTGGCCAGGGCCACCTCGAGCTTTTCGCGCAACTCACCAGAGTTGTACATCTCAATCAAAATGTCTGAGCCGCCAATGAATTCCCCCTTCACATACACCTGGGGAATCGTGGGCCAGTCGGAAAAGGTCTTGATACCCTGACGGATCTCCGCGTCGGAGAGCACGTCGAAGGTTTCAAACGGAACACCAACGGAGTGCAGGATCTGCACCACGTTGTTTGAGAAGCCGCACTGGGGCATCAACTTGTTGCCCTTCATAAACACGAAGATCGGGCTGGTCGCCAGTAGCTCTTCGATGCGTTGGCGGGTGGTGGCGTCCATTGACTCAGGCGGGGGAGGATGTTTGTAGGGCCAGGGCGTGAATTGCTTCGCTGGCCAATTCCTGGCGCAGGGCGCCATAGACGAGCTGGTGCTGCTTGACCCTGGTCAGGCCGTCGAATGCTGCGGAGATCACCGTGACTTGCAGGTGATCGCCACCGCCGGTGAGGTCTTCGACCTCAACTTGGGCATCGGGCATGGCCAGGGAGATGGCGGCCTTCACCTGGTCGGGATGCACCATCGAACAGACAACGCGGCTTGTGACCGGAATCTAGAGGTCAGTTGCCGGGGGTTGCCGCGGCACCTGCCGTGTATGGCGTGGCTGCGAAACCGATCTCCACCAGACTCTGGAAAGCCTTACGCCCCTCGGGGCTAGCCGGGGTCATCACCTTCACCACCTCCACAAGCAGGGGCACCGCCACCTCGGGCTGGTTCTGACGCCGGAACAAGGCCGCCAGGCGCAGGTTGGCCTGGGCCATGGTTTCCAGAGCTTCTCGGCCTTTCTGATCCATCTCCCGGGGGATGCGGGCGTCTAGCCCCCGGAAGGAGCCGCTCAGGTCGCGGTAGAAGC
>CAZKER010000336.1:0-3923 GCA_964551845.1 uncultured Cyanobium sp. | reverse complement strand
CTCGGCGATATTGGAGGGTGGCCCCCGCCATAGCGAGGATCCCCGTAATCGTGAAGGCCGCCGCCACCAACTGCACCCCCCACTCCACCTGGGCAACTTGGCCACCGCCGGTGCGATCAATTGCTTCGACGATCTTGTCTAGACCGAAGCCAAAGCTGATCAGCGAGAGACAGGTGCGGATCCAGGCCATCAGGGTGCGTTCGGCCGCATCCCGGTTGCGTTGCTTGGCCAGTTCGTTGGTGAGATTCATGGGCGCCCCTCCGGGCTCAGGGATCGATGGGATGCTTCAGCCTCCAAATCACGGGCCAAAAACACATTGAGCAAGGTGCGGATCACGGCCACCACGCCCAATTGCACCAGATGGGCACCGGTGGGAGAAGTAGAGGTGGCGACGATGTCGGCACCGAGCTGAAACTCCAGGGCCATCGCCAACCAGCTGCCAAAGGTGAGCCTCACCCCCTGAAAAATGCTGGAGCTGCGCCGTCGGCCTCGCCAGCCCTGCCAGGCCTGGCGCAGGGTGATCAACAAACCGAGCACCACCGTGCCGAGGGAGAAGGCCTCAAGCACGCTGCGCAGTGCCATTGCCAGGGCAGCCAGACCCTGATCAAAAACAAACAAAAGGCTGGGCTCGGAGCTAGGCATCGATGGCAGCTTGCAAGCATGGATGCATTCGCTTGCCCAAAGCTAAGGAGCACTCCCGGTGCCGTCAGCTGCACTGACGCTTTTGCAAAAGGCTGCGTTTAGGGGTTGCTTAGAGATGTATTCGGGAACTACTCCGCCGCCGCACAGCTGGGGCAAAGGGCCCGCACGTTGAGCACGCACTCAAGCAGGCGGAAGCCATGGCCGCCTGCGGCCTGCTCGCCCGCCTGGAGCACTGCTGAATTTTCAAATTCCTCAGTGCGGCCGCAGCGCACACACACCAGATGGTGGTGGTCGCGGCGGGCATCACTGGCCAGCTCAAAGCGGCGCCCACCCTCAGGCAGCTCCAACTCCTGCAGCAACCCCATCGAGCTGAGCAACCGCAGGGTGCGATACACGGTCGCGAGCGACACCCGCTCCTCGCTGCGCAGCAGGCGCTGGTGCACCTCTTCAGCTCCCAAGTGACTGCCTTCACCAATGCGCTCAAACAGAGCCAACACTCGCTGGCGCTGGGGAGTCAGCCTCTGGCCGCGATCATGCAGGCTGGAGCGAAGGCCATCTCCGCCAGGGGGAAGGGTTGCGGGGGGAGGCACGGCTCCAGGGCTGAGTCTGGCAATCACAGCGCTTTCCCGGACTTCTCAACAATAGATGCAGTTGCGAGGAGCTGCCATGACCAAACCCCGAGCCGTCTTCCTCGATGCCCTCAGCCTGGGCCCGGTAGACCTGGCGCCCCTGGAGCGTCATGCCGAGCTGATCTGCTGGCCAAGCACCCCGCCACAGCTGCGGCTGATCTGCGCGGCTAGCACCGGCACCGACCAGATCGATGGCCAGGCCTGCAGCGAGCTCGGCATCGCCGTGCGCAATGCAGGTCGCTACAGCACGGCCTCGGTGGTGCAGGTGACCTGGGCGCTGATCCTGGAACTGGTCTGCGATCTGCGCAACCGGCGGCGCCAGGTGCTGGAGGGCGACTGGCAACGGAGCCCAGTCTTCTCCCTGGTGGAGCCGGAATTCGACGAACTGGCAGGCCGCACGCTCACGGTGCTGGGAGCCGGCACGATCGGCCGTGGAGTGGCGGCCGTGGCCAGCGCATTCGGGATGGACGTGCGCCTACTAACAAGCCGCAGCGGTGCCGGCGAACTCGAAGCAGCCCTGCGCCAGGCGGATGTGCTGAGCCTGCATGCCCCGCTCACCCCGGCGACCCGGGGCCTGATCAATGCCGAGCGGCTGAGCTGGTTAAAGCCGTCGGCCGTGCTGGTGAATCTGGGCCGGGGCGGCCTGATCGAGCTGCCGGCCCTAGTGAAAGCCCTACAGCGAGGAGCACTGGCCGGAGCCGCCCTCGACGTGCTCGACAAGGAGCCACCAGGTGCCGAGTTGGAGGCACTTAAAGAGGTGCCAAATCTGATCCTGACGCCCCACATCGGCTGGGCTTCCCGCCAGGCCCGCCAGCGACTGGTGGCTGCCCTTCCGGCTGAGCTCCAGAGCCATATCGAGGAATGACAGGTCGCAAGGGCTCGCCCCATATGCAGGAGTTGACGAACTCGCCATGACCCACTGCCATCTGCGCCTCAACCGGTGCCCTGACAGCAATGCCAAGCTCCCCTGCGACACCCTGCAGATCAGCTATGAGCTGGGCCGTGCTGATTGGAGCCTTGCTTATTTGAACCTTGCGGCACGACTGCTCGGCATCGTTCTGCTGGGCGCGGCAGCCTTTCAGCCCCTAGGGGTGCGTGCCGAAAGCCGCGAACTGCGCCAAGCCATCGCCGCCTTTGAGCAGCGAGGCTTTGTAATTCGCCAGGAGCATCCGCGCTGCCGAGAGCCCAATCTCCTCGGGCTGTACGTGCGCGGCCGCCGCGAGGTGGTGGTGTGCCCGAAAGGAAACCAGCTCGATACCCTGCTGCACGAGGGCTGGCATGCGGTACAAACGCTGTGCCTACGGGGAACACCCCTGTTCAGCACTACCGAGATGCTGCAGCGCCTAGGGCGCCGAGATCGCCGCGAACTGGAGCGGCTGTATCCGCCGTCGCAATGGCCCCGGGAGGCAGAGGCCCGCCTGATGGCCCGCAACCGCTGGATCGCTATTTCCAAGCCCTAGATCAAGCCTGCACCACCCCAGCCCCCCAGGCACCAAAGGCAGACTGAATCACCACCCCCAAGGCCGCGAGCTGCCATGCCCACCCAAGCTGCTGTTCAGGCCTATTACGGCAAGGAGCTCACCGGCACAGCAGACCTCAAGACCAGCGCCTGCTGCGATGCCGATACGGTGCCGGGCTGGCTTCGCTCCCTGCTGGCACGCATTCACCCGGATGTGCTGCAGCGCTATTACGGCTGTGGCCTGGTGTGCCCGCCCCTGCTGGAGGGATGCCGCATTCTCGATCTCGGTAGTGGTTCGGGCCGTGACGTCTACGCCCTGGCCCAGCTGGTGGGGCCCAACGGCTCGGTAGTGGGCGTCGACATGACACCGGAGCAGCTGGCGGTGGCCCGGGAGCATCTCGACTTTCATACGGAGCAATTCGGCTACGCCAACGTGTCGTTTTTGGAAGGCACGATCGAAGCGCTCGACCAGCTGCCGCTGGAGTCAGCCAGCTTCGATGTGATCGTGAGCAACTGCGTGCTCAACCTCTCCACAAACAAGGCGGCGGTGCTGAAAGGGGTGAAACGGCTCCTAAAACCAGGGGGTGAGATGTACTTCTCCGATGTCTACGTCGATCGGCGCCTACCGGAAGCGGTGCGGCGCGATCCTGTGCTCTACGGCGAGTGCCTGGGCGGAGCCCTCTACTGGAACGACTTCCTGCGCCTCGCCAAGGGCGCCGGCTTTCTTGACCCGCGGCTGGTGAGCGACCGTGAGATCAAGATCACCGAGCCGGCGCTAGCACCGCTGGTGGGCGAAGCACGCTTTTATTCCGCCACCTACCGGCTGTTCAACATCGCCGAACTCGAGGATGCCTGCGAAGACCACGGCCAGGCCGTGATCTATCTCGGCACGATCCCCCAGCATCCGCACAGCTTCAAGCTCGATGGCCACCACGCCATCGAGACCGGGCGGGTGTTCCCGGTGTGTGGCAACACCTTCCGGATGCTGCAGGCGACGCGGTTTGCGCCCCACTTCTCCTTCATCGGCGACTTCAGCCGCCACTACGGACTGTTTCCAGGGTGCGGCAGCACCCTGCCCTTCGGCACCGGCTCCGGTGAAGGTTCAGGGAGCTGTTGCTGAATTCCGGAGAATGGGAGGCCCGTCCAACCTGGCCGTGAGCGCCGCCAGCAAATCGGCAATGGTTACTACCAGC
>CAZKER010000335.1:0-5242 GCA_964551845.1 uncultured Cyanobium sp. | reverse complement strand
TCCAGCCCGCCGGCGTCGGCGACGAGCACTACCGCACCGCCCGGGCCGTCCAGTCCACTCTGCAGCGCTACAAGGAACTGCAGGACATCATCGCCATCCTGGGTCTGGACGAACTCTCCGAGGACGACCGCCGCACGGTGGACCGGGCCCGCAAAATTGAGAAGTTCCTCTCCCAGCCCTTCTTCGTGGCAGAGATCTTCACCGGTCAAAAGGGTGAGTACGTGAAGCTGGACGACACCATCAAGGGCTTCAACATGATCCTGGCTGGTGAACTGGACGACCTACCTGAAGCGGCCTTCTACCTAGTGGGCAATATCGATCAGGTGAAGGCCAAGGCTGCCAAGATCCTTGCCGAAGCCAAGGGTTGATCCCCTCCCCCCTTCTGAGGAACCTCAACCATGAGTCTCACCCTGCGCGTTCTGGCCCCTGATCAGAGCGTTTTTGATGGAACCGCCGAAGAGGTGATCCTGCCCAGCACCACTGGTCAGGTGGGCATCCTGCCGGGGCACGTCACGATGTTGGCGGCCCTGGATACTGGAGTTATGCGGCTGCGCTCAGGCGGTACTTGGTCCACGATCGCCCTTATGGGCGGATTCGCGGAAGTGGAAGCCGACGAGGTCACCGTTTTAGTGAATGCCGCTGAAATGGGTAGCTCAATTAACGCTGCCACCGCCGAAGCTGCCTTTGAGGCAGCCCAATCGGCTGTCGTCGCTTTCGAGGGAAAGGCAGCCAGTCCCGATAAGCTCAAGGCTCAGCAGGCACTGGCAACTGCTCGCGCCCGCTTCCAAGCCAGCAAGGCAAACTGATTTTTCAATTAAAATCAAGATAGGCTACACCTACAACGCATTACCAGCAGTTCAAACAGCTGCTCTCCGGATTTCAACCAAGGGTTGACTTCCGGATTTTTTTTGGTCTCACAAATTATTCGTTAAAAAATTGATTAAAGCAATGCATTAAAGCAATGCACAAAAAAGCGCCCCTCGCGGGGCGCTCATCGAGTGAATTTATTGTGCCGATGATCAGCACACAAAAGGATCAGGCGGTACCGCAGAAGGTGACATCGGGGAATTTGAGCTTGGCATCATCGAGGCTCTTGCCCTTGCCTTCTTCCTGCCAGTAGTTGATCACCTCTGTGGCCTTGTTAAGCACTTCAACGCGCTCGTTGTCGGTGATCCAGCTCTTGGCTTCAAGCTCAGATTTAAGGGTTTCCCAGGCATCTTCCCGGGGCCAGAAGAAGTAAGAAGTAAGGGGGCTTGGGCCGCCACCAACGATTTGATCCACCGCCAGGGCGACGTTGTCAGGCAGCCACAGGATCTTGAGCAGGAAACGACCTTCGTCAGCCTTGGGGGTATAGCCAGAAGGCACGCCATCTTCATCGATGGTGGCGGTCGCAAGGGCCGCACTGCCGCCACGCATCACCGGACGCCCCTGGGTGGTGGTGTCTTCAGCAGCCGCAGCCACTTCGGGCACATCAGTTACCTCTAAATCAGGAGCACTCTCAGTGGCTGTCATGGGGTCAGTGCTCAAGGCAACAGAGCAAAGAACTAACCTACCAGCCGCTTGGCCGCGCACGGCCACTGCCTGCGCGGCCATGGCCCTGCGTCTGTTCCTCGATTCGGCCGACCCCCAAGCCTGGCAGCAGTGGTTGCCCAGTGGCCTATTCCATGGGGTAACCACCAATCCCACCCTGCTGCGCCGGGCCGCCCAGGCCTGCAGTCTCGACGGCCTGGCAGCGCTCAGCCGCACGGCCCTGGCCCACGGCATCGCCGAACTCCACCTGCAGGCATGGGGCGCCACCGCGGCGGACATGCTGCTGTGCGGCCAGGCACTGGCGGCGCTGGCACCAGGCCGCATCACCGTGAAGGTGCCGGTGACCCAGCAGGGAGCAGCAGTAGCCAAAGAGCTAGTCCGCGCCGGCGTTGCCGTCACCTTCACCGCCTGCTACGAGCCCCACCAAGTGCTGATCGCCGCGGCCCTGGGGGTCGACTACATCGCCCCCTACCTGGGACGCATCCAGGATCTGGGACGGGATGGGGTAACTGAAGTGATCGCTATGCAGCGCTGCCTTGAGGGGCTCGGCTCCAGCGTGCGGCTGCTGGTGGCCAGCCTGCGCCAGCCCAGCCAACTCAGCAGCCTGGCCGCTGAGGGACTGAACACCTTCACGATCAGCCCGGCACTGGCAGCAGACCTGTTTGGCTGTAAGGCCACCGCAGCGGCCAGCAGCCAATTTGAGAGTGATGCCCGTTCCTAACAGCCAATCCTGATGCCCCTGTCTGCCTCCTCGCCCCGGGCCGTCGTGCTGTTCGACATCGACGGCGTGATCCGCGATGTGGGCGCCAGCTACCGCCGGGCAATCATCGAAACGGTGCACCATTTCCATGGCCAGCGGCCCGAGCCCGCCGCCATAGACGCCCTCAAGAGCGAAGGAAGCTGGAACAACGACTGGCAGGCCTCGATGGAGCTGCTGAGCCGCGCCGGCCAAAGCCCCTTGCCGAGCTTCGAGCAGCTGGTGGCCGTATTTGAGAGCTTCTACTTCGGCGGCGATCCCGCAGGGGATCCGGGCCAGTGGCGGGGCTTCATCGGCGACGAGCCCCTACTGGTGCAGCAAAACTTTTTTGACGACATGAAGGTTGCCAATCTGGCCTACGGCTTCGTGAGCGGCGCCGAACCCCCCTCCTGCCGCTACGTGCTGGAAACCCGCCTGGGACTGACCGATCCGCCCCTGATCGCCATGGGCGATGCACCCGACAAGCCCGATCCCACCGGCTTGCTGCAGCTAGCCAGCCGCCTGGCCGGCGGGAGCCTGGGGGCCGCCGCACCGCCAGTGACCTACCTGGGTGACACGGTGGCTGACGTGCTGACAGTGCAGCGAGCCCGCCAGCAGCACCCCGAGCAGCACTTCTTGAGCTTGGCGGTAGCACCGCCCCATCTGCATGGGCACCCTGAACAAAGGGCTGCCTACGAGGCCAGGCTGCTCGATGCTGGCGCCGATGCGGTGATCCCCAGCACGGCCAACTTGCTGGAGCTGCTGCTGCCGCAGCTGGGCTGAGGCCCTGCTCTGAACCTCAGCGCTCAAGCGCCGAGGGCAACTTCAGGGCAGCGGCGGTGAGATTTTCATGGCCGTGGTCGGTCACTGCCACATCGTCTTCGATGCGAATGCCGATGCCCTTCCAGCGCGCTTCGATCTGCGGCTGGCCCTCTGGCACCGCCAGCCGGTCACTCACGTAGAGGCCTGGCTCCACGGTGAGCACCATGCCCGGCTCCAGCTCCACGTGGTGCTCACCGAGGCGATAGGCCCCCACATCGTGCACATCGAGACCCAGCCAGTGGCCGGTGCGGTGCATGTAGAGGTGGCGGTAGGCCCCCTGCTCGATCACCCCATCCAGCGAGCCGACCAGCAGACCCAGGTCAAGCAGACCCGCCACCAGGACCCGTAGGGCGGTCTCATGCACCCCTTCAGCACTAAAGCCCGGGGTCACCGAGGCCACCGCCGCTTCCTGAGCCGCCAGCACCAGCTCGTAGAGGGCACGCTGCTCACCACTGAAGCGACCGTTGATCGGGAAGGTGCGGGTGATGTCGCCGTTGTAGTAATCGTCAAGGGAGCAACCGGCATCGATCAACAACAGATCGCCGTCGTTCAGCGGGGCGTTGTTGGCGATGTAATGCAACACGCAGGCGTTGTCGCCGCCGGCCACGATGGTGCCGTAGGCCGGGCCTCGGGCACCCTGCTCCAGGAAGTGCTGCTCAATCACGGCCTGCACCTGCCGCTCGTTAAGGCCAGGCCGCACCACCTGGCGAGCCAGCTCATGGGCCTCGGCCGAGATCCGCGCCGCCTCACGCATGCGCTCCAGCTCCTCGGGGCCCTTGCGCAGCCGCAGCTCGTGCAGGAGCGGACAGGGGGCCACCAGCCCCAGGGCGGCCCGGCCGCTGCGAGGGGCGCGGTCGAGCTGACCGGCCCAAGCCGCCAGCACCAGCGGCTCCACCTTGGGATGCTTGCCAACGCGAAAGGCGATGCCCTCGGCGCCCCTGAGGTAGTCGGGCAGGCGCTGCTCTAACTCGCTGCGCGGGTGGGCCAGGTCGGCGCCGAACTCGGCCACGGCGCCCTCTGTACCCCAACGGAAACCGTTCCAAACCTCGGCGCTGGCCTCGCGGGGCTGCACAAACAGCACGTAGCGCTCACCCTCGGGCCGGTGGGGCAAGAACAGAGCCACCGCCTCGGGTTCATCAAAACCGGTGAGATACCAAAAGTCGCTGTTTTGGCGGAAGGGCCACTCGCAGTCGGCGTGATGGGTCACCAGCGTTGCCGCCGGAATCACGGCAGCGGCCCCCCCTAGCTGAGCAAAGAAGCGCTGACGCCGCTGGGCGAAGGTCGACGGATCGAACATGAAAAAGCGGCCTGCGGGCCCTGCTAGGGCTCAGTTTGGAACAGGCAGCGGGACAGACGCTGGCGGAGCCGATTTAATAGGTAGATGGAGAGCGGTGAAATAGCTGAATGAACGACCTGCTCACCCTGGCGCTGCTGGTGGTGCTGGTGATCGCCGGTTCGGCCCTGTGTTCAGGGGTGGAGGCAGCCCTGCTCACCGTGAACCCGGTGCGGGTGCACGAACTCGCCGCCCGCCGCAAGCCCGTGCGAGGCGCGAGGCGCCTGGAGCAACTGCGCCAGCGGCTGGGCCGCACCCTGTCCGTGCTGGTGATTGCCAACAACGGCTTCAACATTTTTGGCAGCCTGATGCTGGGCGGCTACGCCGCCATCGTTTTCAAACGGCACGACATCGAGGGGATCGCCCTGCCCCTGTTTTCCGTAGGCCTCACCGTGCTGGTGATCCTGCTGGGCGAGATCCTGCCCAAGGCCCTGGGTAGCCGCCTGGCCCTGCCAGTAGCCCTAGCCAGCGCCCCTGCCCTAGCAATAGTGGCCGGTCTGATGCTGCCCCTAGTGCTACTGCTGGAGCGGCTGCTGCCGGCGATCACCGCCGAAAATGAGATCAGCACCGACGAAGAAGAGATTCGCCTACTGGCCCGCCTGGGCTCCCAGAAGGGCCAGATCGAGGCTGATGAAGCGGCCATGATCGCCAAGGTGTTCCAGCTCAACGACCTCACAGCCCGGGACCTGATGCTGCCCCGGGTGTCGGCCCCCACCCTGGCGGGTCACCAGAGCCTGGACGAGCAGCGTTCCCTCCTGCTGCGCCACACCACCGCCTGGTGGGTGGTGCTGGGGGAGGAGGTGGACGAGGTGCTGGGGGTG
>CAZKER010000334.1:0-3226 GCA_964551845.1 uncultured Cyanobium sp. | reverse complement strand
GTTCTGCACCGCGCGCACTTCCGGCGAGTCTTCCATCTCGAAGATGGTGCACTTCTTCAGGCGGGATTTGCGGATCGCGTCCACGGTCTTGAAATGGGCCATGGTGCGCAGGCCTGTGCGGGCATTGAACTTGTCGATTTCGTCTGTCTCTTCGGAGCGGTTGGCGATCACACCGCCGAGGCGCACCTTGTAATTCTTGGCCTTGGCATTGATGGCCTGCATGATCCGATTCATCGCGAAGATCGAATCGAAATCATTGGCCGTGACGATCAGGCAGTAGTGGGCGTGCTGCAGCGGTGCGGCAAAGCCGCCGCACACCACGTCTCCCAACACATCAAAGATCACCACATCGGTTTCCTCGAGCAGATGGTGCTCCTTGAGCAATTTCACCGTCTGGCCAGTGACGTAGCCACCGCAACCAGTCCCCGCCGGCGGGCCGCCAGACTCCACACACATCACACCGTTGTAGCCCTCAAACACGAAGTCTTCGGGCCGCAATTCTTCAGTGTGAAAATCAACCGTTTCGAGGATATCGATAACGGTGGGCACCATCTTCTTGGTGAGCGTGAAGGTGCTGTCGTGCTTGGGATCGCAACCGATCTGCAGCACCCGCTTGCCCAGCTTCGAGAAGGCCGCCGAAAGGTTGGAGGAGGTGGTGGATTTACCAATCCCACCCTTGCCATACACCGCCAGCACCAAGGCCCCTTCTTCGATCGCCATCCCAGGATCCTGGTGGACCTGCACGCTGCCCTCACCATCGGGCTTGGAAAGGGCTGGAGGAGTGAGTGTTGTGGTCATTGAATTTGGGGGGATAGGAAAGATCAGGACTGGAACTTTGGGTCTTAGCTGACTTCGTCCTGGAAGATTTAGGTCTGGACTCTTGGAATCAATGAGGGAGCGTTAGGGGCCCCCCGCGCCGAGGGCCTGCTGCAGCTATCCAACCCTGGCCCGCTACACGGCAATGGTTGGCCATGCAAAGCGACACATCGACGCCGCATTAATGGGGATCCACACACACATTCATAGGTAAAAAGACTCATTCAGCACCTCATGATCCGAAATGGGCCTTGGCCTCATAGAGAGCCTCGCTATCGATCAGGGCCAGGCCCTGCTCGCGGGCGTAGGCCTCGGTGTTTTTGCGCACCTTGCCCCGCACAAAGAAGGGAATCTTGGCCAGCTCCGCTTCACCGTCTGGGCTCCAAACGATCACGCCGTCGCCTGGGAGGCTGGCTGGCGGAGTGGGTGGGGCAGCGGGAGAGTCAGTGGCCTCGGGTCGCTTGGCGGGGGCACTGGCACCCTCCAGATGGCTGAGGTGACCATCCACGAATTCAAAATCGTGGCGGAACATGCCGATCAAGTGCTCCTCCAGACCCATCATCAGCGGATGCACCCAGCTGTCGAAGATCACATTTGCTCCCTCCCAGCCCATCTGGGGTGAGGTACGGGCCGGGACGTCCTGAACGTGCAGCGGTGAGCTGATCACAGCGCAGGGGATGCCGAGGCGCTTGGCGCTGTGGCGCTCCATCTGGGTGCCAAGCACCAGCTCCGGTGCTGCCTCCGCCATCGCCGCCTCCACGGCCAGGTAGTCGTCTGTGATCAAAGCCTCCAGCCCCAGCTCCTTCGCGGCCGCTCGCACCTCCCGTGCCTGCTCACGGCTGTAGCTACCCAGGCCGACCACCTTGAAGCCCAGCTCGTGGCTGGCGATGCGGGCTGCAGCGATGGCGTGGGTTGCATCGCCAAAAATGAACACCCGTTTACCCGTGAGGTAGGTGGAGTCCACCGAGCGCGAGTACCAAGGCAGCCGTGAGCGCCGTTCAGCCGTGCAGGTGCCGTCGGCTGCGGTTTCAAGCTCAGCGGGCAGCTCCAAACCCAGCACCCCGTGCAGCTCCCGCAAAAAGGCGGCCGTAGCGCCAATGCCGATCGGCACTGTCTTCACCGTATGCATGCCGAAGCTGCGCTCCAGCCAGCTGCACACCGGGCCTGCCAGCTCGGGATAAAGGCTCACATTGGCATCAGCCGTGGGGATCCGCATTAGGTCTGCGGGACGGGCCCCCAGGGGCGCCACCACCGCCACATCAATGCCGTAGCCAGCCAGCAGTTGGCTGATCTCGCGCACATCGTCGCGGCAGCGGAAGCCCAGCAGACTTGGTCCGAGCAGATTCACCCGCGGCCGCCGGCCCTCGGCACGCCAGCGAGTCGGATCGGGCTTGGGCTCGCCGGGCGGCGGCACCTGGGCCTTAAGCAGGCCTCGCACCAATTGATAGAGGGTTTCAGCGCCGCCCCAGTTCTCCTTTTTGGAGTAGGCCGGCAGGTCCAGGCTCACCACCGGGATGCCGCCCAGGTCCATGGTCGCCGCCAGGGAGCCAGGTTGGTCCTGGATAAGTTCGGCCGTGCAGCTCTCGCCCACCAGCAGCGCCTCGGGCTGGAAGCGCTCCACGGCTCCAGCAATCGAACGCTTGACTAGCTCGGCGGTGTCACCACCCAGGTCGCGGGCCTGGAAGGTGGTGTAAGTAACGGGCGGGCGCCGGTCCCGCCGTTCAATCATCGTGAACAGCAGATCGGCATAGGTGTCGCCCTGGGGGGCGTGCAGCACGTAATGCACCCCCTCCATCGAGGCGGCTATGCGCATGGCACCCACGTGGGGGGGGCCTTCGTAGGTCCAGAGGGTGAGTTCCATGACTGATTAATGGGACGGGTGGTCAGGAAAAGGAGAGTGCGGCGCGGCGGCGCAGGGAGCGGGCAAACAATTCGGCCAGATCGCCGGCCTGGTCGCAACCGTGGATGGGGCTGAACACCAGCTCGATCGACCACTTAGTTGCGATGCCCTCGGCCTCCAGGGGATTGGCCAGGCCGAGGCCGCACACCACAAGATCTGGCCGCTCGGCGCGGACCCGCTCCAACTGGCGTTCAACGTCCTGTCCCTCGCTGATGCGGGTGCCCGGTGGCAAAAGGGCCAGCTCGGCATCGAGCAGTTGGCGATCCAGGTAGGGCGTACCCACTTCCACCAGCTCCATGCCGCACTCGCGATGCAGGAACCTCCCCAAAGAGAGCTCCAGCTGGGAATCGGGCAGCAGAAAGAGCCGTTTGCCGGCCAATAGCTCCCGGTGAGGAGCAATGGCACGCTGGCCCCGCTCCACAAGCGGATCGAGCACCTCGGCCACCAGGGCCGGAGCCACCCCGAAGGCAGCGGCGCCCGCAGCCATCCAGGCCCGACTGCCCTCCACAC
>CAZKER010000333.1:0-18497 GCA_964551845.1 uncultured Cyanobium sp. | reverse complement strand
CCGGTCTATCGGCTAACCATGGAGGACGGCCGCACGCTCGACTGCACCGCCAACCATCGCCTGCTCACCCCGGATGGCTGGCAGACCATGGAGGAAGCCCTGTCCCTGAAGGTGAGCAGGGATGGCACAGTGCGCAACTTCCGACGCACGGCGCAGGTGCTGGCGAACGGAAATGTGGCGGTGGGCACTGGGGCATACAGGGACCGCGGGTGGCTGCAGAACCAGATCGAAGCCGGGGCGACCCCAGGCGAGATGGCGGAACAGGCTGGCTGCTCCATCACCACGATCCGGGACTGGGCCCGTCGCCATCACATCCAACTGAAGGAAAGGAATCGACGCTTTCAGCCGGGGAACAAGCCCTGGAACCACAATCCTTCAGCTCTTTACCGCCAGCAGGAATGGCTGCAGCAACGTCTGGAAGACGGACTCCATGCCGATGAGATGGCAGAGCTCGCCGGCTGCTCCATTGAAGCCATCAAGAAGTGGGTGTATCACTTTGGCCTGACCCTCAACCGTCGCCCAACCGGTTCCCAGAAGGGCCTGCGGCCCTGGAACAAGGACTGCGGTGGTTACAAGCTGCAGCTGTCGGAATCGTCGCGCGAGGCGCGGCGTGCCCACGGCCAGCAGATCACCCGCCGGGGCGCAGCGTCCCACTTCTGGAAAGGCGGCACATCGTCTGAACGGGAATTGATCGGTGCCTGGACGCGGCAGGTCGCGCCCCAGGTTCATCAGCGTTTCAACCACACCTGCCAGCGCTGTGGCATGCGAGGAAGCGAGCATCAACTGCATGCCCACCACCTGGCGCCCGTCTATGCGGATCCAAGCCTGGGCTACGAGATCGAGAATCTCGTCACCCTGTGCCAACCCTGTCACTCCTTCGTTCACAAACACCATCAGGAGGCCGACTTTGCCGCGGCGTTCCGTCTGCTCAAACCAATCACCACCTGGCCTGCGAAGCCCCGCCCCCGGGGCCAGAGGCTGATGGCCCATCCGCTCACCGTGGTCCAGGTGGAGTTTCTGGGCTCCCAGATGACCTACGACCTTGAGGTGGTCGATCCCTGGCACAACTTCGTGGCCAACGGCCTCGTGGTGCACAACTCCATGCGCTACACAGGTGACCGCATCAGCCGGGCCGCCAACGGCGAACTTGACCTGGAGGAGGTCTTCTACCTGCGGCCGATCGGCAGCTACAGCGATCGTCAGGGCAAGAAATATGCCTACACAGCTGAGCAGCGGGCCGTGGATCTGGAGCTGTGCCAGGCGGCGGCGGAGAGGTATCGGCAGATGGTCGATGACCAGGGCATGGCTGAGGAGCATGCCCGCGGCATCCTGCCCTTCGACTACCGCCAGCACTTCGTGGTGAGCTTCACCTTGCGGGCCTTTCTGCACTTCCTTGATCTGCGGGCCAAGCTCGATGCCCAGCTGGAAATCCGCGAGCTCTGCGATCTGATGTGGCCCCATCTGCAGACTTGGACGCCCCAGTTCGCCGACTGGTACGAAAAGAGCCGGCTGCATAAAGCCAGGCTCGCCCCATAGGGCGAGCTATTTGGTGGAAACTAGATGCGCGCCAGGGTGACGCGTTCGGGCTGATGCTGGTACTTACCAGCCCGATCTTGGTAGGTGGTCTCGCAGGGATCGCCCTCAAAGAAGAGCAACTGGCAGATGCCTTCGTTGGCGTAAATCCGGCAATCAGCCCCTGAAGAATTGCTAAACTCGAGGGTGAGGTGGCCTTCCCAGCTGGCTTCTGCTGGAGTGGTGTTGACGATGATGCCGAGCCTGGCATACGTGCTTTTACCCAGACAAATCACCGTGATGTTGGAGGGCACTTTCATCTTCTCCAGCGCCACGCCCAGGCCGTAGGAATGGGCTGGAAGAATGAAATAGGAACCATCCTCGTCACTGTGCAAGGGAGCGGGCTCTAGGTTGGCCGGGTTAAATCGCTTGGGATTCATCACCGTGCCAGGCACATGCCTAAAGATTAAAAATTCCTTGGCCGACAACCGCAGGTCGTAGCCGTAGGAAGAACAGCCGTAGCTGAGCACTGGCGAGCCCGCTGTCTCGGGATCGAGGTGGCGCACAAGGCCCGACTGAAACGGCTGCAACATGCCTGCCTCAGCTTGCTCGTTGATCCAGCGGTCGTTCTTCAGCATCAGAGGCCTCGGCGCAACTGGGTGACCTGGTCGGCCATTGCCATCAGCTCGGGAGGCATGGCTGGGCCCGTCAAAATGACATCCAAATGGGCTGGTCGGCGCTCCAGGGTGGCCAGCACTTCAGCTTGATCGATGTAGCCCAGCTCCACCGCCAGGCCCAGCTCATCGAGCACCATCAGGTCCACCGCACCACTGAGCAGCTGCTCGCGGCTGAAGGCCCATACCTGGCGCACCGCCTCCAGCGACTCGAGCTCCTGCTGAGCAGCCGGTTCTGACAAACAGGCGGGCACGCCTGGCCGTAGCCACTGCAGTCGCCCACACAGCCAAATGCTGCTGCCGAGCCCCTGATCCACGCCGCCCTTCAGGAACTGAGTAACCAAGACCCGACTGCCCAAACCGGCACCTCGCAGGGCCTGGCTGAGCACGGCACCGAAACTGCCGCGGTAGGGCGCCGTATGGATTTGCAGCAAGCCCTCCTGCTGGGCAACTAGCCGCAATGCCGGAGCAGGGGCAGGAACGGGAGCCGACGCAGCCAGGGGGCGATGGCCAGAGCGCTGGGGTTGGTGCTGGACCGCCGGAAAACCAGCTCCAGAGGAGGAGGTAAGGGCTGAGACGGGCAAGCTCGCGGTCATGGACACCCTCAATAAAAAACCTAGAAATCGAAAAACAGACCTGGCGCGCTGCGGGCAGCCCACGGCCCCGCGGAGCTGAATGTAGCGGGGTTGGGGCGCTCCACAAGCAAACGACACCATCCCTAGTGGAAACATACGTACTGGTGTGCATGAGGTCACGGGGGAGGCGCTGCAAATCGTGTGCATTGCTACAAGGCCCCCCCTGGGTGATCCTTAAGGTCCCGGCACTTGCCCAGGCCTCAATGGTTGGCGCTACCCACGGATTCAGCCGTACCGCCAACACCCCTTCGACGGGTGCCCCTGGCGTGGTCGCAGGCATGGGCAGCGCCGGCCAGGGCAACCCCACCCTGCTGGAAGTGATCCGGGGCCTGACGGGCAGCAGCGTCGAGACGATCGAACGAGGCAAGACGATTTTTTTTCCCGGCGATCCAGCCGAACGGGTCTATCTGCTGCGCCGCGGGGCGGTCCGGCTTTCGCGGGTATACGAGTCGGGTGAGGAGATCACCGTGGCCCTGCTGCGGGAAAACAGCCTGTTTGGAGTGCTGTCCCTACTCACCGGCCAGCGCTCCGATCGCTTTTATCACGCTGTCGCCTTCACGCGCGTCGAGATGGTCACCGCTCCAGCCACCTCCGTGCGCCGGGCCATCGAGCAGGACGCCAGCGTGGGGTTGCTGCTGCTGCAGGGCCTCTCCTCCCGGATCCTGCAGACCGAAACAATGATCGAAACCCTTACCCATCGCGACATGAGCTCGCGACTGGTGAGCTTCCTGCTGGTGCTATGCCGCGACTTTGGCGTTCCCAGCTCGGAAGGGATCACTATTGACCTCCGCCTGTCCCACCAGGCGATTGCCGAAGCGATTGGCTCCACCCGCGTCACAATCACACGCCTGCTGGGCGACCTGCGCAACGAAGGCCTGGTTCAGATCGACCGCAAAAAGATCACTGTGTTTGATCCAATCGCCCTGGCCAAGCGCTTCAGCTGAACTCCAGGGATACTGGGGCCCTTCGCTGACGTATGTGACGGGCTGGCTGCTGATCCTGGCTCTGCTCGCCCTGGGGGGAGTGCTTTCCACCCTGGGCGACCGACTCGGCAGCATGGTGGGCAAGGCGCGCTTAAGTCTTTTAGGGATGCGGCCGCGCCGCACCGCAGTGTTGATCACGGTGCTCACCGGCAGCCTGATCAGTGCTGTCTCCCTCGGCCTGATGCTGCTGGTGAGTGAGAGGCTGCGCACGGGCCTGTTTGAACTTGATCGGCTAGAGGCGCGGCTGCAAACCAGCCGCAGCCAACTAGCCCGCAGCAACAGCCAACTGGTCAGCAGCCGCCAGGAAGTGGCGCGGGCCGAACAGGGCAAGCGGGAGGCCCAGACGCGTTTTGAGCAGGCCCAAGCCCGCGCCAGCAAACTCCGCCAGGAGCTCGCGCCACTGCTGGCCCAGCGCAACCGGCTGGAGGTGGAGCGCAGCCGTCTCAGCCAGGAGGTGAAGGGGCGGGACGCTGAAATCCGCCGCACCGAAGCGGAGCTGGCCCAGGTACGTCGCCGGATCAGCGCCGGCGCCCAAGAACTCAAAGATCTCGAGGGCAACCTGATTGCCCTGCGCCGCGGCGATGTGGTGCTTAGCAGCGGCCAGACCCTGGCCAGCGCCAAGGTGACCCTGGAGCGCCCTGGGCAGGCCAAGGAGGTGATCAACGCCTTGCTACAGCAGGCCAATCTCAACGCTTTCAGGCGGGTACTGCCCGGCCAGCCTCCCGATCGCCAGATCCTGCTGGTGCCCAAGAACGACATCAGCAAGCTGGAGGGCCTGCTTGCCAAGCCCGGTAGCTGGGTCGTGAGCATCCTTTCGGCTGCCAACGTGTTGAGGGGCGAGCGCCAGGTGCTCGCCTTCCCCGACATACGCCCCAACCGCCCGGTGGTCAAAGCCGGTGAGGTGCTCGCCAGCACCACCATCGAGGGCGACCTAACGGCCCTGGAGCCTGTTTCGCGGCGACTCAACCTGCTGCTGGCTGCTGCCTACGCCCGGGCCCAACGCCAGGGCACCATGGTGGAGGGGCTCCAGTTCGATGCGGCCAGCTTCAAACGGCTGGCCAGTGAGCTCAGCGAACGCCAGTCTGGCCAAGTGGCCCAACTTGAAGCCATCGCCCTGAACAGCGCCAGCACCGCCGACCCGATTGCGGTGGAACTGCGTTGGCTACGTACGACGTCTCCTGCCCAGTCGGGGCCAGGCCCCCGCCGCCCATGACGCGCACTGCTGGCCTAATCGCCGGCCTCGATCCCGGGCGCAGCAAATGCGGCCTGGTGCTGGCCGATCCTGCCGATAGCCAGATCCGACAGGCCGCCATCCTGCCCCCGCAAGCCTGCCTAGCCCTACTCCAAGCCTGGCGGCAAGAAGGACTAGCTCAGGTGGTGCTCGGCAACGGCACCGGCAGCGAAGGCTGGGTCGTCCGGCTTGGGCAGCAGCGCCTCAAGCTGGTCGTGGTGGATGAGAGCGGCAGCACCCTGGCAGCCCGCGAGCGCTACTGGCAGCTATGGCCCCCTAGGGGCTGGATGCGGCTGCTGCCGGCAGGCCTGCGACTGCCCCCCCGGGATATCGACGATGTAGTGGCCCAGCTGCTGATAGAGCGCCACTACGGATTGCAACTGCACCGCAGCAACCAGGAGGTACTGCGGCAGTGGCAGCCGCCGGCCACTGAGATTTAAATCAGCTAGAAGCGGGCCCGAACTGTGAAGACGTAGTCGCCGCCAGGCTCGAGCTGGTAGTCCACCTTGAGCAGATAACGCAGCAGGGCATCCTGGATCAGGGCCCGGCCCAAGGAGGGCTCAACGATGAGTTCGCCGCGGTCAAAGGCCCAGCGGAAACTCCATTGGTAGCCGCCGGCACTCACCTCCCCCTCCAGCACCCGCTGGCTGAAGCTCTGGTGCAGCACCCGCAACTGGGCAGTGGTCGAGGGGAGGCGGGCCATCGGCTCAGGCCGCCGTGTCCTGGGGCTGAAAACCATTGAGTCGGTTGCCAGCCCGCTCTAGGCCGAGGCGCTGGATCAGACCAATGCCAGCCTCCACCTCGCGGAGCACCTCGTCCAGCAAGGGCTGCTCGGCGGGCGTGAAACGTCCGAGTACATGACCGATTGTGCGGGCACGGCGCTCGCTGGGATCCTGAGCGGGGGCGCCGATACCAATACGCAGCCTCGGAAAATTCTGGGTGCCCAGGTGGCTGATGGTGCTGCGCAGACCGTTGTGACCACCGGCACTGCCCGTGGCCCGAAGTCGCAACTTGCCTAGGGGCAGGTCCATGTCATCAACCAGTACCAACAACTGGGCGGGCTCAAAACCAAACCAGTCGAGGGCAGCGCGGATCGAGCGTCCGCTTTCATTCATGTAGGTCTGGGGCATCAACAACCTCAGCCGGGCAGGCCCCGAACCCACCTCAGCTACCAATCCATGAAGCTTGGCCAGCTGCCGGAATGATGCGCCGCCAGCGGAATCGACCAGGCGCTCCAGGGCCATGAAGCCAACGTTATGGCGAGTACCGGCGTACTTGGCTCCAGGATTTCCCAAGCCCACCACCAACTGCAACGACGGCCGGCAAGCCGGGGGGGCTGCGGTCACAGCAACTCAGGCCGCAGGACCATCGACAGGTTGCTCGACCAACTCTGGGTCGTCAGCGCCAGCAATTTCTGCAGCAGAGCTATCAGTCACCACAACTTCAGCAGTGGTGATTGCCGTGCGCAGCTCCTTTTCGAACTCAGAAGAAGCTGATTGAAAACCCTTGAGAGTGCGACCCAGAGTTTTTCCTAGCTCCGGCAAACGCTTTGGTCCGAACACCAGCAGCCCGATGGCGGCAATTACCACCAGCTCGGGCAGGCCAATGCCAAACACGTTCATCAGCCGAGACCGTTCCAGTTGACCGTGATGCCCTCGAGCAGCAAGGACTTGTTGTACAGCTGAAGGATGATCAGCAGAAACACCAAGAAGAGCACCATAAAAATGCCCATCACGGGCGTGGTGCCCCAACCGGGAACGACCTTGCCGTACTCAGAATTAAGCGGCCGCAGGATGTCTCCGAGGCGGGTGCGTTGGGCCATGTCTGCTGCAGCCTCTCGGGCATGGATTCGCTTTAAGTAGTGTAAGGGCCTCGCGTACCGCGCTGCGGTGATCACTCGAGAGTTGTGACGCAACCCGTCACCTGCATTCCCCTCCACTTCCATGGACCCCACCGCCACCACCAGCTCCCCGGCCCTTTCAGTGGCCCTCGCCGTGCTGGCGGTGCTGCTTTCGCTCACCGGATTTGGGGTGTATCAAGCCTTCGGGCCGCCGTCCAAGGGCCTTACCGACCCCTTTGACGACCACGACGACTGAGCGCTAATCGCTAAAGCCCAGCAGGGCGCACCCGCCAAAAGCCCAGGCTCCACGGCGCCAGCAGCCAAGGATCTTGGTCCAGCTTGGCCTTTGAAATCAGGGGCTGATCCAGGCCATCGAGTCGCTCCAGCAGCTGCCAACACTCCCCCAATTTTAGGTGACGGCGGCAAGGGGAACAGTTCTGCACGGTGAGCACCACGTCCCCTGGCTCACCAGACGGGCGGCAGCCCAGCAGCAGCAGCCCCTCGCCCAGGGGAGGGAAAGCCTGAAGCCGCTCAGGCCTGCCCCGGGCCACCGCCGGCCTCAGCCACAGGGGTTCCCGGAAGGCCACCGCCTGCTGGGGCACCTGGGCCGAGCACCAGCCTGCCGGGCAAGGCGCTAGGGCCAGCCGCAAGCGCTGCAGGCCATTGTCGGCGCCAGGGTCAGGCCAGGTGGGAGCCCGCAACAGCGACACCCCCAACTCCTCCGGGCTGGCCGAAACGCCCTGGGGGCCATCGAGCAGCACCGCCAAGCCCCCTGCGGCTGCCACCGAGGCGATCCAACTGATCGCCGGCACCTCCCAGCGGGCCTGCTCGCGGGACGTGACGGGCCGGGCTGGCCGTTCCAGCACGCCACCTGAGGTGTCAGCAGCCCAGCGCTGGGCAATCTGGGCTAGGGGGATCTCCAGGCGCAGCAGCTCATGGCGCTGGCGCCAGTCGAAGCTGAGCACAAGCTCGAGCCAGGGGGTATTGGCCAGCAACCGCCCCTCCAGCCGCACCGCACTGGCGCCGCAGCGGCCCAGCCAAACAAAGCTGGTGCACAGCGCGCCCTGCTCCAGCCAGCTCGGCTCGCCCTGCCACTCCCAAGCCAACGGATGGTCCCGGTAGCCCGTGGCAATGTCCCAGGCATCCCAGAACTCACCCCGGTCGGCGAAACGCCGCCAGGCCAGCGGCCCCGCCAGCTGGGGCTGGCCCTGGCCATCCCAAAGCTGCTCGAGGCCCCGCGGCCCCAGCTCAAAACTCACCAAACCGTTACCGCAACGCCAGCCCTCCCGCCACACCGGCGCCTCAACCCGGCCGGACTGAGAGGCCGCCTCTGCGGTCGTTCGCTCTAGGGGCAGAGCGGCCACGCCGGCCAGTGGCGGCAGCTGCAGCCACTGGCCGCCTCCCCTAGCCGGCTGGGCGGGAAGATTCACGCCGTCACAACTCCAGCTGCCCAACGGCACCCGCAGGCTGCGGGCCCGGGGCGGTAGGGGCTGGAGCTGCGCCACCCACCAACCGACACCAACACCAACACCAACACCAGCTCCTAGCCAAGCCTGCAGGGCCCGGTCCCGTTGCCGGCAGGCGCTGCGGCGAGCGGCCCGCCACTGGGGCTCGGCCTGCTCAAACACCTCCGGAATCGAGGTGCCGGGCAGGATGTCATGAAACTGCTGGAACAGCAGGGTTCGCCAATCGACCGACTCAGGCTCGCCGGCCAGGGCCTGAGCCAGCTCCGCCTCCCGCAGCAGCCGCTCGAGCGTGCGGTTGTGGCGCTTCTGATCGGGGCGCGAAGTAGCACATCCGCGGTGCAGCTCCAGGTAAAGCTCATCGCGCCAAACCGGCAGCCGAGGTGCCAGCGGCTCGAGTTCGGCCAGATAGCCCCGCAAGCTGCCGTGGTGCTGGGGGGAAGCCTCCGCTTGCTGCTGCCAGAGCCGCAACTGCTCCAGCATCTCAGCGGTGGGGCCGCCACCGTGGTCGCCCACTCCGGGCAGCCACAGGGCCGAATCAACCCCGGTCGCCCCGTGCCAGGCCAAGCGGTAGCGCTCCATCGCCAGGGGATCGCCATCGGTGCCGATCGGAGCATTCATCAAGGCCAGCAGCTCTGAGCCGCAGCGGCTGCGCCAGCGAAACAGACGGTGGGGGAAGGGATTGGTGGCGTTCCAGGCCAGCTTGTGGGTGCAGAACCAACGCACGCCGGTGCTACTAGCCACGGCCGGCAGGCCGCTGGCGAAGCCGAAGCTGTCGGGCAACCAGGCCAGTGCATGCTCTAGCTGGGGAAAGCTGGCTGCGCTCACCTGCTGGCCCAGCTGAAACTGGCGCAGTAGCGAGGCGCTACTGATCAGCACGCAGTCGCTCTCAACCCACGGTCCGTTGATCGGCTCAAAGCGGCCGGCGGCCACCGCCCGCCGCAGGCGGGCAAACAGAGTCGGACGGTACTGCTGCAGCCAGGCGTAGAGGGCCGGGGTGGAATGGCCGAAATGGAGCTCCTCGAAGCGCTCGATCAGGTCGAGGGCGGAGCTGAAAGTGCGCTCGGCGGCGTGCCAGGTGTCCGCCACCGGCCAGAGCCAAGCCAGGTCGAGGTGGGCATGGCCCAGCACGTGAAACCGGCCTGTCGGCGGTTGACCGGAGCGCAGCTGGACAAGCTGGGCCTTGGTTTCAGCCAACAAAGCCGCCGGGTCGGCCGGATCCAGGGGCTCGAGCTCGAGACGGCTCTCGATCAGGGCGCCGTCGTCGTGCAGGGGACTGCGCAGGCGCAGCTCCAGCTCAAGCGTCTCCCCTTGCCACCAGCGATCGGGCAGCACCCACCGGCAGGCGGTGTCAAACAGGTCGCCGGCATGCACCCGCGCGCCATCAACCCGCAGCTCCACCTGATCGGCCCACCAGCGCAGCACCAGTCGGGCCTGGGCCACGGGCACCGGCTGCTGAAGCTGCCGCCAAGGCGCCGGGCAAGCCAGGCTCAGACGCAGCTCTCGCCACTGGCCTCCACGCGGCCAGATCACCAGCCCCCGGGCCGCCCAATCGGGGCGATGGTGCTGGCCCCAGGGATCATCGAGGGCCCAGCCCAGCCGTCCCCCAGCCTGCACGCAACTCCAAAGTTGTTGCAGATCCCAACGCGAATCGGATGGCTGCGAACGTGTCTGAAACGTTTCAATCGTGGGGGGCTGCCCTGGTCTAGGGGCCTCAGGCATCGTTGGATGGCAAGCCGAGTCCCATAGGATGATCTGGCAGCCGCAGGGTCGACTAGTCCCTCCTAAGCGCCTGTCACTCCCTGTCACCCGCTCGCCGTTCCCCAAGGCCGAACCATGCTCGCCCTCAAGATCTCGGTTTATTCGGTCGTCTTCTTCTTTATTGGGATCTTTGTGTTCGGCTTCTTAGCCAGCGACCCCAGTCGGACCCCCAGCCGTAAAGACCTGGAAGATTGATCAGCTGGGACCCAGCAAGATCCTGATTCCACCAGTGGGATGATCCTCAAAAGGATCTGCCGCATCTGATTAATTGTGCCGATTTCAGCCACGCTTCCTCCAACATATCGGGCTCAAGGCGGTCTCAAAGGCCGATGTATCTGGCTGGCGATCCCCAACGGAGGCTCCCGGAGATGCTGCCTTTAAGGATACTCACTTGCCAGCTAGTCACAGCGGCGTGTCTATCTGCTTTGTTCGCTTCAGCAGCTCTAGCAAGAGATATATCTGGCCAGCCCGAAGCAATTAATCCACCTGAAACAGTCGAATCCGCCCCCAACTTCGCTGTAATCAAGGCCGACCAACAGGGCTACGACCAGCAACTCGGCCGCCTCATTGCCACCGGCAATGTGCAAGCCAAACTCAATGGCTGGCTCCTGTTTGCAGATCGGGTAGAGGTAGCGGAAGCCAGCCGCAGCATTTATGCCAGCGGCCAGGTTCAGCTGATCAAGGGGGATCAATATCTGCAGGCAAGCAGCCTGCGTTTTAGCGATTGGGAAGGCAGCGGCGAGCTTGACGACGTATACGGCGTCATCGAGCAGGACACCCTCGCTCGAGACGTCAACTCCGGAGAGCCCAACGCCAAAACAGACCATCAGCCGCTCGAGGCAGCCCGCCTCCCCTTTGCCTGCCCGCCCCTCAGCGCCGATCCAGGTAATCGAACCTTGGTGCGAGTGTTGCCGCCTGGCCGCACCAGCCTTCCCACCATGCCAGCGCCTGGCGGCTGCCCTGGCAGTGATCTCACCAGGCCGGCTCTGCCCTTGAATCGGGCCCTTGAGTCTGTTGCTTTCGGCCCACCCCAAACAGGAGGCCCGCCTGCTCAGGCAGCCCCGACGGGGTTCGGGAAGCCTGTCATCACAGCAGCTGAGATCGAACGACTGCCAGAGGTGGACTCAAGGGTGAGCAACGTGACGTTCCAGCAGAGCTGGAGCACCAACATCAAACTCGACCTGGGAGCCGTTATTGACACCACGGACTCACTCAACAGCAATGGACAGGGTTACCGGCCACCCACAAACAAAGCGGGCACGATCAGCCGCATCCGCTTTCAAGGATCCCAGATCAAAATCCGAGGCAACAGCTGGACTGCGGAGCAAATCGCCTTCACTAACGACCCCTTCACTCCTGCCGCCTCCTGGAGCCTGGCGCGCAAGGTGGTGGCAGTTATGGATAGTCGTGGTGTCACCCGCATCAATAGCCGCAGCACTCAAATCCTTCTAGACAGCAAGGTCTCCCTGCCAGCGATCACCAACACCACTATCGGAGCCGAAGAAGCTCGTTTCGCTTGGGATACTGATAAAGAGGATCGCGATGGCTTCTTCATTGGCTACAACCTCGAGCCAATTAAAATAGGCACACAGGGCAGCTTGCAGCTACAGCCCCAGCTCAATGTGCAGCGGGCCATAGAGGGACGAACCAGCAGTTACGTGCTTCCCGGGCAAAGCCTGGCAAGCCCCACCAGCGAACAGACAGCCAAGCTCGCAGATATGTTCGGTCTGCTGGCGGCACTCAACCTGCCCATGGGCTGGCTGTCCCTAAATGCTGAAGCCAGCCTATCTACCCTCAATCCGGATAATTTCCGCTCCGGCACCCGCAGCACCAGCCGCCTGACGGCTCCACTAAGCCTGCCCGGCCATACAAGCGCAAACGCCGATCTATTTGGATCCTATCGCGAGCGAATTTATAATGGCAGCCTGGGACTCCAAACCGTAGTTTATTCCTACGGCGCCAATTTAGCCGGCAACGTGCTTCTGAACCAGCCCAAGGCTCAGGCTGGCTCCCGCAAAGTGCCCTTCTTTACGCCAGTGAATCTCAACTGGGCAGCCCAATCCGGCGTCTATGAGGCGACACTGTTTGGAACAGAAACGCTGGATACTCTCTGGCGCAGTTACGCCAACTTGGCATTAGGCACAACCCTGCAGCTTTGGCAGGGCTCTGCCCTCGACGCCAGCGACGATCCTAAACGGGGCTTGCGTTATGCTCCCACGCCGGTAGCACCCGGCCTAGGAATAAACTTTGGCGTCAGTGGCTACGCTGCCAGTTATAGCGACGGCGCAAACCAGAGCACCCTGACCTTATGGGGTGGGCCTTCCTTCATCCTGGGGCAATTTGACCGGCCTTACTTCGACTACACCCGCTTCTCGGCCTCAATAGCCGGCACCTTTTTAAACGGCGCCAGCCCATTCGGATTTGACCGCACGGTAGACCTGCGCACCCTTAGTTTTCAAGCAGCCCAACAGATCTACGGCCCAATTGTGCTCGAAGCTGGCGCCACCTTCAACATCGACAATGGCTCCGAGTTCTACGGCGATGTTTCCTATTCCTATGTGGAATTGAAACTACAACGCCGCTCCTACGAGGTTGGTGTCTACTACAGCCCCTACGACGGCATTGGCGGCATCCGCGTCAAGCTCAACGACTTCAACTTCACTGGCAGCGGTACACCGTTCGTACCCAGACCTAGAAGCCGTTGAAATCTAGAAGCCGTTGAAATAAGGCAAAGATGCGGCGGTGCAATTCAGCTCTGAATCGTGGGCTAGCAACTGGGAAGTGGCATCCCACTGCCCAGAGGCCAGCATCTGTTGGTGACCGGCTTGAAGCTCGAGCTGCCAAACTCGCCCCTGGGAGGTTTCCAGGGAGGCAGGAACCAGCGACAGGCTCAATTCTTGCCCAGAATCGGCAATCAGCGCCTCCTGCAGGCTCAGCACGCTGGAGTGGGATGCGGTGAAACAGGGAATCCCCAGGGCCAAACAGTTTCCATAGAAGATCTCAGCGAAACTTTCCCCCACCACAGCCCGGATACCCCAGCGCATCAGGGCCTGGGGAGCATGCTCGCGACTGGAGCCACAACCGAAGTTGCGGTTCACCACCAGCACAGAGGCCCCCTGAAGCTCCGCTCGATCAAAGGGGTGCTCCCCAGAGAGCTCGGCCCGATCGTCAGCAAAAACCTGCTCACCGAGCCCGTCAAAGGTGACGCACTTGAGGAAGCGAGCTGGAATGATCCGGTCGGTGTCGATGTCGTCGCCGGCGATGACAACGGCGCGCCCGCGCACAGCCGAGATAGGACCAACAGGAAAGCAAGGGCTTGTCATGGCTGCAGGCAAGGCGTGATCGGAAACAACTGGCGTACATCGCTGACTTTGCCGGCAATCGCGGCCGCAGCCACCATCGCCGGACTCATCAGCAGGGTGCGGCCGGTCGCTGACCCCTGGCGTCCCTTGAAGTTGCGGTTGCTTGAGCTAGCGCTGATCTGGCGGCCCTCAAGCCGGTCTGGATTCATGGCCAAGCACATCGAGCAGCCGGGCTCACGCCACTCAAAGCCAGCCTCCCTGAACACCTGATCGAGTCCCTCGGCTTCCGCAGCCGCCGCTACCTGCTCGGAGCCAGGCACCACAAACGCCCTGACGCCCGCAGCCACGTGGCGCCCCTTGGCAACTGCTGCAGCCGCCTGCAGATCGGACAGGCGCCCATTGGTACAACTGCCAATGAAACAGACATCCACCGGCGTGCCAGCAATCGGAGTGCCGGGCTGCAGATCCATGTAGCGGTAGGCCTCTTGAGCCAAGGGCCGCTCATCCGGCTCGGTCTGCTCCAGGGTGGGCACGGTTTCATCAACGCCAATGCCCTGGCCGGGGGTGATTCCCCAAGTGATCGTCGGAGCAATGGCAGCGGCATCGAAGCGCACCTCATCGTCAAAGACCGCTTCTGAACCACTGGCCAGGCCGCGCCACCAGGCCACGGCCCGCTCCCAAGCTTCACCCTTCGGGGCGTAGGGGCGGCCCTGCAGGTAGGCAAAGGTGACGGCGTCGGGGTTGACATAGCCGCAACGGGCACCGCCCTCGATTGCCATGTTGCAGAGGGTCATGCGCTCCTCCATCGTCAGAGCATCGATGGCTGGACCAGCGAATTCATAGGCGTAGCCCACGCCACCCTTAACCCCCAGCACCCGAATGATGTGCAGCACCAAGTCCTTGGCGTAAACGCCCGGCTGCAGCCGACCCTCCACCCAAATTCGCCGCACCTTGAGTTTGCCCATCGACAGGCTTTGACTGGCCAGTACGTCACGCACCTGGCTGGTGCCGATGCCAAAGGCAATCGCACCAAACGCCCCGTGGGTGGAGGTATGGGAGTCGCCGCAGGCAACGGTCATGCCCGGCTGGGTAAGTCCCAATTCGGGAGCGATCACATGCACGATGCCCTGGCGGCCGCTACCGAGGCCGTGCAAGGTGATGCCGTAGTCGCCGCAATTGCGCTCGAGGGTGGCGAGCATCTCCTCAGCCAGCGGGTCGGCGAAGGGCCGCGCCTGAGAGGTGGTAGGCACGATGTGATCCACCGTCGCCACGGTGCGACCGGGGTGGCGCACCGGTAGGCCCAATTCTTTCAAGGCTGCAAATGCCTGGGGGCTGGTCACCTCGTGAATCAGGTGCAGACCAATAAACAACTGGGTGGAGCCGCCAGGCAACTGGGCCACCCGATGCAGATCCCAGACTTTGTCGTAGAGGGTGCCGGCGCTCACGGATGGCCCGTTCGACTAAGAGGCCACCTTAAAGCTGCACCAGGGAGTCCATTCGCCTCAGATTTGGTTGCGGCAAGCCTTGGGACCCTCTCTATTACTAAGAGGTCCCGGGCAGAGCGTTCCGCGACACCTCAAAACGAGCGCGGCAGCGATGCGAATTGCCCAGATTTCACCGCTCTGCGAGAGCATTCCGCCCCGTCGCTATGGCGGCACGGAAAGGGTGGTGCACTACCTGACTGAAGAACTGGTGCGGCGCGGCCATGCGGTGATGCTGTTTGCCAGCGGCGACTCCCGCACCAGCGCCGAGCTGTTCCCCTGCGTACCCGAAGCCCTACGGCTAGCGAGCTACGAGGGCGACCCCACGGTGCCGGAGCTGATCCAGCTCGACCAGCTGATGGATCAACTCGATCGCTTCGACGTGCTCCACTTCCACACCGGAACCAGCCACTACCCCCTGATGCGGCACCTGCCCGTGCCCCATCTCAATACCCTCCATGGGCCGCTGACGGCCCCAGACCGGGCCCAACTGTTCCGCCGGTTTCACCAGCTGCCTCTGGTATCGATCTCCGAAGCCCAGCGCGAACCCCTACCGCACGCCAACTGGCTCGCCACCGTTTATCACGGTTTACCGCTGGATCTCTACCAGCCGGTGCGCTCACCCCAGGACTACCTGGCCTTCGTGGGACGCATTTCGCCGGAGAAACGCCTCGACCGGGCCATCGCCATCGCCGGCCAACTGGGGATGCCACTGAAGGTGGCAGCCAAGATTGACAGCAGCGATCAGGCCTATTACCGCAGTCAGATCGCAAATCTGATCGAAGGCAATCCCCTGGTGGAGTTCGTCGGGGAGGTCGACGATGCCGGTAAGCAGGAGTTGCTGGGCAACGCCTTGGCGCTGCTGTTCCCGATCGACTGGGCCGAGCCCTTCGGCCTGGTAATGATCGAAGCCAACGCCTGTGGCACCCCTGTCATCGCCTGGCGCAACGGCTCCACCCCGGAGGTGATCCGGCCCGGCGTCAACGGCGTGCTTGTCAGCTCGATTGCCGAAGCCGTTGCCGCTGTGCGGCGACTCGAACAGCTCGATCGCCAAGCCGTACGACGCGACTTTGAAGATCGGTTCAGCGTGACCCGACAGGCGGAGCAATACGAGCAGCTGTACCGCCGCCTGATCGAGACCCACGGAGGCAATGGCAACCACCGCCCCCTGCATCGCCCCTGTCCACCCCGCAATCCCCTGACCCATGCCGCATGACGTGCTCCCCCCCTTCGTGCTGAAGAACGGGGACACCTTCGCGATGCTCGATGCCCGCGGCGAGATCCACCCCGACACCCATGCGGACTCCGGTGTGTTTCACCGCGGCACACGCCATGTCAGCCGGTTGGAATGGCAATTATGGGAACGACCTGGGGCGGTGCTGAGCTCCACCGAGCGGGGGGAACTGGGTCTGCAGGTAAGTCATCTCAGCAACGACGACGGCACGGTGCACCTGGAGCGGAGCACGGTGCTTACACCAACCTCCTGCCTACAGCAACTCACCTTCACCAGCTACGCCCAGACCTCGTTGCAGGTGCCGATCACGCTGCACTTCGACGCCGACTTTCGGGACATCTTCGAGGTGCGGGGCTACAAACGACCGGAGCGCGGTCGCACCGTTCACACCTGCACCTCTGAGGGCCTGGAAGCGGTATACCGCGGGCTGGACAACAGCGACCGCTGCACCCTGGTGCGGCTGAGCGGCCCCGTCCAGGAGGTGAACGAAGCCTGCATTCAGGTGAGCCTGCAACTTGAGCCCCGCCGACCGCGGCGGCTCTGCCTGGTGCTCGACTTCCATCCCAGTGGCAGCCACCAGCAGCCCACCCCGGAGGCTGCGTTTGATGCGGCCCTAGAGGCGGCGGTGGAGCGCTTCCGCGAGGCAAACCGTCTCGCCGCCAGCGTGACCACAGACAATCCCGCCTTCAATTGCTGGATCGCACGCTCCACCTCGGATGTGCACCTGCTGGCCAGCCAGCTCGACCACGGCCTATACCCATACGCCGGCGTGCCCTGGTTCAGTTGTCCGTTCGGCCGCGATGGCCTGATCACGGCCCGGCAGTTGCTGCTATTCGAGCCCAGGCTGGCCCGAGGCGTACTGGGCTATCTGGCGGAGCACCAGGCTCGCCTCAGCGACCCCGCCAACGATGCGGAGCCCGGGAAGGTGCTCCACGAGGCCCGGCTGGGGGAGATGGCAGCCCTGGGCGAGGTGCCCTTTGCGCACTACTACGGCAGCGTCGATGCCACCCCATTGTTTCTGATCCTGGCGGGTGACTACCTGATGCGCAGCGGCGATCAGGCCTTCATACGCGAGATACACGTCGCGCTGGATTCAGCGATGGCCTGGATTCGCAACACCGAGGGCAGAGCCCCCGATGGTTTCCTGCGATACCAATGCGCCGCCCAGGGGGGACTGCGCAACCAGGGCTGGAAGGATTCTGACGATGCCGTGCACCACGCCGATGGCCGCCTGGCGGAGGGGTCAATCGCGCTATGCGAAGTGCAGGCCTATAGCTATGGGGCCCGCCGGGCGATGGCCCACATCCAGCGGCACTTCGGCCGTGACGCCGAGGCCGAGCGGCTGCTGCAGGAGGCCAGCCAGCTGCAGCGACGCTTCCACGACGCCTTCTGGTGCGAGCGGATCGGCTCCTATGCCCTGGCCCTCGACGGCAAGGGCGAGGCCTGCGAAGTGCGCGCGTCCAATGCGGGCCACTGCCTCTGGACCGGTCTGGCGAGCAAGAAAGCAGCCAGCGCGATCGCCCGCCAGCTGATGGCCCCCACCAGCTTCAACGGCTGGGGAATTCGCACCCTGGATGAAGGGGAAGCCCGTTACAACCCGATGAGCTACCACAACGGCTCGGTGTGGCCCCACGACAACTCATTGATAGCACTGGGGCTCACCCGCTACGGCCACACCCCGGAGGCGATGAGAGTGCTGATGGGTCTGTTCGACACAGCCCAGGCCATGCCCCTACATCGCCTGCCGGAACTGTTCTGCGGCTTCCAGCGCCAACCCGACGAAGGTCCCACCCACTACCCGGTGGCCTGTAGCCCCCAGGCATGGGCCAGTGGCAGTCTCTTCGGGCTACTGGAGGCGATCACCGGCATGTGGATCGGCCACAATGCCGACAGCGGTCGTGTCGAGGTGGTCTTCCGCAATCCGGTGCTACCGGAGCGGATCAACCTGCTGGAGATCCATGGGCTACGGCTGGGCGAAGAGGAGATTGATCTGCAGCTACACCGGGGTGAGGTGGACACCGGGGTGCTGGTGAAACGCCGCAGCAGCGGCGTGGATGTTGTAATTCACAAGTAAGTGGGTGTCTCGGCCAGGCGCAACCGCAGGCGGTGGAGCGCCTCTGCAGCTGTGAGCTGCTGAATCCAGACCCGGCCGCGCGTAGCGCCGAAGCGCACTGCCTCGCTGCTGCAGCCATCCGGGCCAGCAATGGCGATGTGTACGAGCCCCAAAGGCTTTTCAGCACTAGCACCCCCCGGGCCGGCGATGCCGGTCACGGCAATTGCCCAGCCAGCGCCGGTGGCACGGCGGGCACCCTCAGCCATGGCGAGGGCCACCGGATCGCTCACGGCGCCGTGGCTTTCCAGCAGCGCCTGTGGGACCCCCA
>CAZKER010000332.1:0-6443 GCA_964551845.1 uncultured Cyanobium sp. | reverse complement strand
AAGGGCGCGCACCACCTGTTGCCCAAGCCGTTCGCCTGGCCGCGGTGGCTGGTGGCTGATTGCCACAGGATGGCAACGCCCTTCGCTGTTAAGCACGATGGCCCCTGGCAGCTGCTCTGCCAATGGAGCCAGGTTGAGGGTGGCTGACATCACAACCAGGCGCAGCTCTGGCCGCAGCAGCTCCCGGGCTTGGCGTACCAGGGCCAGGGATAGATCGGTATCGGCGCCCCGTTCGTGGAATTCGTCGAAGATCAGGCAGTCCACCCCATCAAGGGACGGGTTGGCCTGCAGGCGCCGCAGAAATAGTCCGTCTGTCAGCACCTCCAGTCGTGTGACTGCTGAGGTGCAGGACTCGAGCCGCACGCTGTAGCCAACTTGCCGGCCTAGGGGTTCACCAAGTTCAGCCGCCAGCCGTTGGGCTGCGGCCTTGGCGGCCAGGCGGCGCGGCTCAAGCATCCAGATTCGGCCAGCTTTCGTGCCGGCCTTGTCCGCGCTCGAACTCAGTCCTGCAAGCAGGGCAAGGGGCACCCGAGTGGTTTTGCCAGCTCCAGGAGGTGCCTGGAGCAGCACCGTGGCGCCAGGACTGCAAGCTTCCAGCAGCGGCCCCAGTAGGCCGTCAATCGGCAGGTGGATCGGCGTGGTGGGATCAACGCACGTGGCGAACGCCATCTACCGGGTGATATGCCTCGCCGGTGAGCTCCTCATAGACGATCGCCGGCAGTCCGGTTTCAAACATCGTCTGCAGGGCTTCCTTCAAGTATGGATTCCAACCACCGGTGCTGACTTTGCCGTGGCGCACGGTCCAGTCCCAGGTGCCTTGTAGATCGCGGGGAATCCGTCCCTCGCGGTCGCGCCGGGCGACGAGATCCTGAGATTCCACCAGGCCCACCAGAATCGGATCCTTGCCGTAGGCAGGTGTGATGCTGAGCTCAAGCCGAATCGGATCCTCCTTGATCAGCTTGAGGCGAAAACGAGGTGGCAGTTTGAGATTGGTCAGCACTGCAGCCACGATTCGGGTCCGTTGATCCACCGTTTGTCTCCGCTGTAAACACGTGCTCAACGGAGAGCCTATTCAGCTGAGGTCTCCGGGGTAAACGGGTTGTTCGTTGTCACCGCTGAAACGGACTGTCAGAAGGTCTTCTTGGGTGATCTGACCTTCGGAATCAAGCAGCTCAGGATGGATAGTGAGTCGGCCGGTGCGGTCATGGTTAGGCCTCACCTGGGGTGGCTGGGAGGCTGCGGTTCCCAATGCGTCGCGATCACCAGGACGGGGAATGGCACGGAAACCCTGGCCCATCACCTTGAAGGCTTGCCAGAGCAAAGCTACGAAGCAAGCTCCGTAGATCAGGGGAAAAAGCTGGGAGAGCAAAGTGTTCATGGCCGGAGAGCAGGCCTCAGATCGGGGGATACGTGTCGCAGATCCATCATTGCCTGACTCGAGCCGCCTGGGGATCGGCGGCTGTGGTCTCGCCGGTATTAGCAACCATCCAGGCCCAAAGGGTGCTGCAGGCGGCGCCAAAGGCGAGAAAGGCAATTAGGAGCCGCCCGGTGTCCATGGATTGAAAGATTTGTTTACCAACAATAGGGCGGTTATTGGGCGCCCGTGGCGGGAAGCAGGAGGGAAATCACGCTCTAGGCGCCTGGATCCTGGCTGCCTACGGTTTTGTTTAGTTGGTTGTTGTAGCGATGGCTGGATTGCGCGCCTTGCCCTGGCTGGGTTCTGGGCTGGTGGTGTTGGGTCTGATGACACCTCCGGCTCCCTGGCCAGGTGCTGCCGTCCGTGCCCAGAGCGCAGTTTCTGCCGGCTTGAATCGCCAGTCGTTTGTGGCGGCTGCTGTTCGCCGAGCTGGACCCGCAGTGGTCACAATCGACACGGAGCGGACCGTGGCCACTTCAGGTGGTGCCTCGGGCGGCTTGCCTAGAGGACTGCTCAACGACCCCATGTTTCGCCAGTTTTTTGGCATGCCCCAGCTGCAGCAGCAGCCCTCTCAGCGCACGGAGCGTGGGCAGGGAAGCGGCTTCATTTTCCAGGCAGAAGGCCTGATCCTCACCAATGCCCACGTGGTGGAGAAATCAGACCGGGTGACCGTGGGGCTGCAGGGAGGTCGTCGGGTTGAGGGTACGGTGGTCGGCCTCGATCGACTCACGGATCTGGCGGTTGTGAGGTTGGCTGGCAGCGGACCCTGGCCAGTTGCACCGCTTGGCAACTCCGACAGCCTTCAGGTGGGCGAGTGGGCGATAGCTGTGGGCAATCCCTACGGGTTGGACAACACCGTGACCATGGGCATCATCAGCAACCTCAACCGCAATGCCAGCAAGCTGGGCATCACGGACAAGCGGTTGGATCTGATCCAGACTGATGCAGCCATCAACCCGGGCAATTCCGGCGGCCCGCTGCTGAATGCGGATGGCGAGGTGATCGGTATCAACACCTTGGTGCGAACTGGTCCTGGTGCTGGCTTGGGCTTTGCCATCCCCATTAACCGGGCTCGAGACATTGCACGGCAGCTGATCACTACCGGTCGAGTCAGTCACCCGGCGATTGGTGTAAGTCTTGACGTGGTGCGTCCTGGGGATGGCACCGGCCTGAGTCAAGGGGTACGGGTGATGTCTGTGCAGGCTTCTGGACCAGCGGCACGCGCAGGCTTGCAAAAGGGGGATGTGATCATTGCGGTTGGTGATCAGCCGATTGCAAGCCCCTCCCAGTTGGTAACAGCGGTCGAGCGGGCAGGGGTGGGGGGAAGCCTGCCGCTTCGGGTTAGTCGGGCGGGAAGTTTGATGCAGCTGACGGTTGTTCCAGCCCAACTGGCCTCACCCCGCTAGGCCTCCTGCCCCCAAGGGCGGCCCAGCTCTGGAGAGGTCTTGGCTGGGGCGCCGAGCTGCTGGCGCATCACCCACTGGGTGGCTGCCTTCTGGCTGTGCCAGGCCTGCAGTAACTGCTTGGCAATGCCTTGCAGGGTCTGGAGGTCGGCGGTGGCCTCGATGGCCCGGCTCATGCGCTCCAGCTCAAACTGCTGGCCGAGGCTGAGGGCGAGTGGTTCTGACATGGCACGCACCGCATTGAGATGTTGGATTCACCAACGCTACAAAGTGTTTCATTCGCTTGCGTAGCGGTTGCAACAAGGCAGCTTCTCTGTGCGGATTCGCTGTTCTGCGGTGCGGGGCTGGTCGAGGCCTGGGATCAGGGCTGCTCGCGCAGCTGTTCCACGCAGCGCGTCACGCAGGCGCCGTCATCCAGGGAGCAGGTGGTGATGCATTCGAAATACACCTCGAGGGCATCGTTTTGGCCAATGTTTTCCTGGTGGCCTGCGTTTTGATAGCTAGTGCCCTGGGCGTTGGGGCCCATGTGTGAATTACCCATGATCTCCTGCAGTGGCGACTCCTTGTCAGCCTATGCACACCAAACCGAAGGGGCCAGAGAAATGAGTCTTCCTGCCTAAGCCGCGGTGAAGTTCTGTGTACTGGATGGGAGGCGCCTCTAGGGCAGGGCTGGTCAGCCGGTTTTGGTCTGTGATTTGCGTGCCGCTTGCTTGGCTTTATTGGCTGCCTGTTTGGTCGCTTTGCGCTCGGCTTCCTCCGCCTGGCGGGCCAGGTCGGCTTCCTCATCCTTCTTGGTGAGGTAGTAGGCATAGTCGCCGCGGTAAAGCACCAGCTGGCCATCGCGGATCTCCACGATCCGGTTGGCCACCCGAGAGATGAAATAGCGGTCGTGGCTCACCAGCAGGGCCGCCCCCTCGTACTCGATCAGTGCGTCTTCCAGCATCTGCTTGGCTGGAATGTCGAGGTGGTTGGTGGGCTCATCGAGCACCAGCAGGTTGCAGGGACTCAGCAGCATCAGAGCCAGGGCCAGCCTGGCCTTCTCGCCTCCGGAGAGCTTGCCGGCCTCCTTGAATACGCTCTCGTTGCTGAAGCAAAAATTGCCCAGCAGGGAGCGCACCTGGGTTTGGGTCCAGTCGGGCACAACCTCGAAAATCGTGTCGATCACTGTTTTGGAGAGGTCTAGGGCTTCTGCCTGGTTTTGCTCGAAGTAGCCAGCCACCACGTTGTGCTCACCGAGGCGGGCGCAGCCGTCCTCGGGCTGTTCGTTGCCCATGATCAGCCGCAGCAGGGTCGACTTGCCGGCGCCGTTGGGCCCGACAAAGGCGATGCGGTCGCCGCGCTCCACCTCCAGTTCAGCGCCCAAAAACAGGATCTGCTCGCCGTAGCTGTGGGTCAGGTTTTGAATGTCTGCCACCAAGCGGCCAGAGCGAGGTGCCTCTGGGAAGCGGAAGCGCGGCCCGCCAATGCCTTCGATCGGGGCTTCGACCCGCTCAACTTTCTCCAGCAGTTTCTCCCGGCTTTTGGCCTGGGTGGAGCGGGTTGCGCTGGCCCGGAAGCGGTCGATGTAGGCCTGCTGGGCGCCCAGCTCCTTCTGTTGCCGGTCAAAGGCTGCCTGGGTGGCTTCGCGCTCCAGGGCTTTCTGCTCCAGGTGCTGGCTGTAGTTGCCCAGGTAGGTGCGCGATACCCCCCGTTCGGTCTCGACTATCTGGTTGCAGACCCGATCCAGGAAGGTGCGGTCGTGGCTGATCACCACTTGAGCTGCTGTCTGCTCGACCAGATAGCCCTCAAGCCACTGGATCGTTTCCACGTCCAGATGGTTGGTGGGCTCGTCGAGCAGCAGCAGATCGGGTTCCTGGAGGAGGATTTTGCCGAGGGCGATGCGCATTTGCCAGCCGCCGGAGTAGTCCCCTACTAGCTGCTCGGCGCCTTCGGGGCTGAAGCCAATGGTGGGAAGCAGTTTGTCGATGCGGGCGTCGAGCTCGTAGCCGTGCAACGCCTCGAAGCGACTGTGCAACCTGCCCAGCTCATGGATCAGCTCGTCGAGATGGCTTGGGTCGTTGGCGGCCTGCTCGCTGGCCATCTCGTGCTCAACCTGATGCTGGCGAATCAGCACCTCGGCGGCTTCGCCAAAGGCCTGGAACAGTTCCTCGCGAACCGTTCGGGCTGGATCGACGTCGAATTCCTGTTGCAGGTAGGCAATGCGGGGTTCGCCCTGTTTCACCACAAGGCCACTGCTGGGCTCTTCCAGCCCGGCAATGATCTTCATCTGGGTGGACTTACCGGCCCCGTTGACGCCCACTAGGCCAATGCGGTCTCCGGGTTTCACCTCCCAAGTGACATCCCGCAGCACCTCACCGGTGGGATAGATCTTGCCGATGCGTTCGAGGCGGAGCACTGAGAAGGGTCTGGGGACCACCTCCATCATCCCTGGCGACGCGTCTGCCTGGTGGCCGGCGGGGCATTCATGTGGTGCAGACTCGTCTGATCTGCCTGTGAAGTGGCCATGATCAAACGCCTCGAGCAGGTGGCGGCCCTTGTGGTCGCGGCTGGTCTGGCGATCGTGAGTTACTGGCTGTTTTTCAGCTGGGCGGGTGGGGATCGCGATCAGCGTCAACAGCGCCGTACCAACTCAGAGCCCTCCCCGGGCCTTCACCAGCCACTGCTTGCTGACGCTGTCATCAAGGCTGGAAACGTAGGTGCGGATCTCCTGGGAGGTAACCGGCAAATTGAACTGCTGGCCCAATTCAATAATTCGGCTAATGGCTCCGGTCGGGTCCTGCAGGGCCTGGCGGAATAGCGCCTGAGTTAGGGAGTGGTCGGCGCTGATTCGGTCGTAGAGCTCGGCGACATTGCTGGCGGTCATTGCAGACAGCTAATTGTGTATACCCTAAAACGACTCGGATCAGGCGGCTTGCCGGCTTTCGCCTTGCTCGGGAGTGCCACAGGCGGATGCATCTTCCATGCTGCGGGCGTCTAGGCAGAGCACCTTGCGCAGCTCGGCGTAATTGGCAGCCAAGGCGCCACGGCCCTCCTGCTGGGCTCCATATTCGGCCCGCTGCAGAACGTGATGTAGGTGAGTTAGCAGGTAGGTGCTGATCACAGCGGAGACAAGTACGTCGCTGGGTTCTGCGGTCCGGCGTTTGCGGCCCTGGGCTGCCGGGGGGGTGGTTGTTGAGGCGCTCGGGGTGGAGGAAGGGGGCACGGTGTGCACCTCCGATGGGATGGTTGCCTTCAGCATAGGCTTGGATACTACCCTTGTGCATCTCTGTACACTGGTTCCTATCTGAGGCGTGTGATCAAGGCCGCTCCAGCTCCAGCTCCCTTTCGCTTCAGAACTCCGTGGCCACCCGGCAGACCTCCTCAAGTGGCAAGGCCAAATCGCCCCGCATTCAGGTGGTGTTGCCCGAAGAGCTCTGCCAGCGGCTGGCAGAGCTCGCTGATGTCGAGTCCCGCACGGTGAGCAACATGGCCAAGGTGTTGATCCAGCAGGGTGTGGAACGGCTGGAGCAAGCCCAGTGCCGCCAGGCACCCCTGGCCCAGGCGGGCTTTCAGGCTGAGCTTTTTCGTCAGGGACTGGAGGCAAGTCAGGACCAGATACCCCAACGCCTGCGAGGAGCTCCCCG